>NZ_JBSFDB010000011.1:0-259797 GCF_053593695.1 Streptomyces sp. NPDC002144 | reverse complement strand
CTGACGCGGTGTGAGACGGGCCCGCCGACGCCGTGTTCTCTCTGGGGCGTGTCTTCACCCTCCCGTCTGCCCTGCGGGCGGACGACGGGAGTTTGACGACAGGCCCCTGAACACAGCGCACCCCATTGATCCATTAGGAGCCGTCGTGACCCAGCGCACCCTCGTCCTGCTCAAGCCCGACGCAGTCCGCCGTGGCCTGACCGGCGAGATCATCAGCCGTATCGAGCGCAAGGCCGGCTGGCAGATCACCGCGCTGGAGCTGCGCACGCTGGACCAGGACACGCTGGAGCAGCACTACGGCGAGCACAAGGGCAAGCCCTTCTACGAGCCGCTGGTCCAGTTCATGGCCTCCGGCCCGGTCGTCGCCCTGATCGTCGAGGGTGAGCGGGTCATCGAGGGCGTACGGGCGCTGGCCGGTCCGACCGACCCGATCGCCGCCGCCCCCGGCTCCATCCGCGGCGACTACGGCGTCATCGTCCGGGAGAACCTGATCCACGCCTCCGACTCCGAGGAGTCCGCGGAGCGCGAGGTGAAGATCTTCTTCCCGGGCCGCGCCTGACCCCCGCGGCAGCACGTCGGGAAGTTCGGTGTATTGTCCCCGGACTTCCTGCATATGCACCGGCGATCGAGGGAACGAGTGCCCCCGAACGCCCGTCTCCACAAGCGGGGCCGCGCATCATCTGCTGACAATGGCGAAGACCCTCCCGCAGTGTTCGCGAAGGCGCGTCTACGATGGAAGCCTTCACGTCACAGCACCCACTTCGCCTACCTGACAAGCCCTCAAAAGCTCCCAGGAAGGCCAGACGAATCCTGATGGGGAACTCAATGTCGTTCATCGGCCGTGACATGGCTGTCGACCTCGGGACCGCCAACACGCTGGTGTACGTCAGGGGTCGCGGGATCGTACTCAACGAGCCGTCCGTCGTCGCGATCAACACGAACACCGGTGGAATTCTCGCGGTCGGCGCGGAGGCGAAGAAGATGATCGGGCGCACGCCCGGCAACATCGTCGCCGTGCGACCGCTGAAGGACGGCGTGATCGCCGACTTCGAGATCACCGAGCGGATGCTCCGCTACTTCATCCTGAAGATCCACAAGCGGCGGTACCTGGCCCGTCCGCGGGTCGTCGTCTGTGTGCCCTCGGGCATCACCGGCGTCGAGCGCCGCGCCGTCATCGAGGCGTCGTCCCAGGCCGGCGCCCGCCAGGTGCACATCATCGAGGAGCCGATGGCCGCGGCCATCGGCTCCGGCCTGCCGGTCCACGAGGCCACGGGCAACATGGTGGTGGACATCGGCGGCGGCACCACGGAGGTCGCGGTCATCTCGCTCGGCGGCATCGTCACCGCCCAGTCCATCCGCGTCGCGGGCGACGAACTGGACAACGCGATCATCCAGCACATCAAGAAGGAGTACTCCCTCCTCCTCGGTGAGCGGACGGCCGAGCAGATCAAGATCACGATCGGTTCGGCGTACGACCTGGACTCCGACGAGCACACCGAAATCCGCGGCCGGGACCTCGTCTCCGGGCTGCCCAAGACCGTCGTCATCTCGGCCGCCGAAGTGCGCAAGGCGATCGAGGAGCCGGTCAACGCCATCGTCGACGCCGTCAAGACGACCCTCGACAAGTGCCCGCCGGAGCTGTCCGGCGACATCATGGACCGGGGGATCGTCCTCACCGGCGGCGGCGCGCTGCTGCGCGGACTTGACGAAAGGCTTCGGCGCGAGACCGGCATGCCGATCCACATCGCCGAGGACCCGCTGGACAGCGTGGCGCTCGGCTCCGGCAAGTGCGTCGAGGAGTTCGAGGCGCTCCAGCAGGTCCTGGACGCCCAGCCGCGCAGATGACGTAACTCTTCGATTCCGCCGTACGAGATGATCTCCTCTCGTGCGGCGGATCGTTGATATGGAGGCATAAGCTCGCCCATAAGCCTCCACAAGCCTCAGCATCACGAATACCTGAACACCCGCACATTCCTATGAGGAAGGCACGGCCGCCGCACGTGAGGGACACGAGAGAGAGCCGGCTGCTCCTGGTGCTGCTGATCGCCGTCGCGTTCGCGCTGATCACGGTGGACATCCGCGGCGGGGAGGACTCCCCGGTCGACGGTGCCCGACAGGCCGCCGCCACCGTCTTCGGGCCCATCGAGAACGGCGTGTCGTCGGCGGTCGACCCGGTCGGCAACGCCGTCTCCGCGATCCGCGACTCCGGCACCAAGCACGACCGGCTCGCCCGGCTGGAGCAGGAGAACGCGGCCCTCAAGGCCAAGCTGGGCAGCGACGACCGCAACGCCAGCAGGCTCAAACAGCTCGACAAGATGATGCGGATCGCCGGCGAGGGCCAGTACGGCATCAAGGGCGCCGAGGTCATCGCCATAGGGGCGGCCCAGGGCTTCTCCTGGACCATCACCATCGACGTCGGCGCGAGCGACGGCATCAAGCGGGACATGACCGTGCTCAACGGCGACGGTCTCGTCGGCCGCGTCACCACCGTCGGCCCGAACACCTCGACCGTCCTCCTCGCCAACGACCCCGACTTCACCGTCGGTACCCGCATGGAGGGCAGCGACGAACTCGGCTTCGCCTCCGGCCAGGGCGACCGGCCGCTGCGCGTCGAACTCCTCAACGGCAAGGCCGACGTGAAGAAGGGCGACCGCCTGGTCACCTTCGGCTCCGAGGCCGACAAGCCCTTCGTGCCCGGCGTCCCGGTCGGTGTGGTCTCCCGCGTCGACCCCTCCGAGGGCGGCCTGACCCGCACCATCTACGTCACGCCGTATGTCGGTTTCACCAAGCTCGACATCGTCGGCGTGGTCGTCGAGGCCCCGAAGAAGGACCCGCGCGACACGGTGCTGCCGCCCAAGCCCAAGCCGACCCCGACGCCGACGGTCACCGTCACGGTCACGCCCTCGGCGACCGCGTCCCTCGACGGCCAGACCCAGCAGCAGTAGGAGCTGAATCCCCATGCGCGTCAACCGGATCCTGCTCTCCTCGGCGCTGGTCGTCGTCGCCCTGGTGATCCAGGTGAGCGTCCTCGCCCGGCTCCATCTCCCGGGCGCCGTCCCCGACTTGCTGCTGCTGACTGTCCTCGGCCTGGCCATGGTGTACGGCCATGTGGGCGGCGCCCTCGTCGGCTTCGCCGCCGGTCTGCTCGCCGACCTCGCGCCCCCGGCCGACCACGCGGCCGGGCGCTACGCCCTGGTGCTGTGCGTCACCGGCTACCTCGCCGGGCTGATCAAACCGGAGAACGGCAGACTCAAGTCGGCCACCGGCCCCATGGTCGTCGTGGTCGCCGCAGCGATCGGCTCCACCCTGCTGTACGCCGGTGTCGGCGCCCTCGTCGGCGACACCGCCGCCCGCCATGTCGGCCTGGTCAGCCTGCTGTTCACGGCCGCCCTGTACGACCTGCTGCTCGCCCCGTTCGTGGTCCCCGGGATCATGGCGCTGGCCCGGCGCGCGGAGAACGACCCGCTCGCCGAGACCTCCTCCGCCGGCAAGAAGGCCACCGACATCTCCTCCGGCTGGATCTCCAACGGCACCGGCCTGAAGATCGGCGGCCAGCGCGGCGGCCTCGGCGCCCTGAAGACCCGGGCCCGCACCCGCACCGCGCGGGTGGGCCGCATCAAGGGGGTCAAGCGGCTGTGAGCGCGGCGGAGTCGGCGGCCGGCGTTCACAGCTCGGTCGGATATGACACACCTACACGCTGAGAGGGGGAGGCAGCCGCAGTGACCAACATTCCCGAGACGGGTCGGACCCCACGGGTCCAGATCAGGCTCGTCGTCATCCAGATCCTCGTCCTCTCCCTGCTCGGCACCCTCGGCGGCCGGCTGTGGTACCTGCAGATCCGGGAGGGCGCGCAGTACCAGAAGGAGGCGTCGGGCAACCACGTCCAGCAGGTCGTCCAGCCCGCCGTGCGCGGCTCGATCCTGGACGCGCGGGGCGTGCCCCTCGCGGACAACGAGACCCGGCTGGTCGTCTCCGCCTCCCGCACCGACCTGCTGAAGATGAAGGACGACGGCAAGGCCGTCCTCACCAAGCTGGCCGGGGTCCTCGGCATGAAGCCCGCGGACGTCATGCAGAAGGTCCGGCTGTGCGACGCCAAGACGCCCCAGCCGTGCTGGAACGGCTCGCCCTACCAGCCGATCCCGATCACCGACGAGGCGACGCCCCGTCAGGCCCTGCAGATCCGTGAGCGCTCCGAGGACTTCCCCGGCATCACCGCCGAGCCCGAGGCCGTGCGCCGCTACCCCTCGCCGGGCAAGGCCAACACCGCCCAGGTCCTCGGCTACCTCTCGCCGGTCACCGACGACGAGATCCAGCAGGCGAAGAACACCGACTCGCCCTATCTGCGCTCCGACCAGGTCGGCCGCTCGGGCCTGGAGCGCGAGTACGACAAGGCGCTGCGCGGCAAGGCCGGCGTCACCCGCTACGAGGTCGACAACCTCGGCCGGGTCATCGGCAAGGCCAAGTCCGATGCCGCCGAGCCCGGTTCGAACCTGGTCACCAGCATCGACTCCCGCGTCCAGCGGGTCGCCGAGTACGAGCTGGACACCGCGATGAAGAAGGCCCGCGAGCAGTTCGACTCGATCACCGGCGAGAACTACAAGGCCGATTCCGGTGCCGTCGTGGTGATGGAGGCCAAGACCGGCCGTATCGTCGCCATGGCGTCCGCGCCGACCTACGACCCGAACGTCTGGGTGGGCGGCATCTCCGCCAAGGACTACAAGCAGCTCACCGGCAAGGACTCCGACTACCCGCTGCTCAACAGGGCCATACAGGGTCAGTCCGCGCCCGGTTCGACCTTCAAGGTGGTCTCCACGGCCGCCGCGGTCGAGGCCGGCTACGCATGGGACGGCGGCTACCCCTGCACCAGCTCGTACTCGGTGGGCGGCCAGGTCTTCAAGAACTTCGAGGGCGAGAACTTCGGCCCGATCTCCCTCGGCCGCGCCCTGGAGGTCTCCTGCGACACCGTCTTCTACGGCCTCGCCGACCAGCAGTGGAAGAAGGACGGCGGCATCAACCCCAAGAAGGGCCAGCCCAAGGACTACTTCTACAAGGCCGCCCACCAGTTCGGCCTCGGCAAGGAGACCGGCGTCGACCTGCCCAACGAGGTCACCGGCCGCGTCCCCGACCGCCAGTGGAAGGAGTCCTACTGGAAGGCCAACAAGGACGCCTGGTGCAAGTCCGGCAAGAAGAACGGCAGCTACGTCGAGAAGATCGCCTACGAGAACTGCCTCGAGGGCAACAAGATGCGCGAGGGTGACTCGATCAACTACTCCATCGGCCAGGGCGACACCCTCGTCACGCCGATCCAGGAGGCCATGATCTACGGCGCCCTCGCCAACGGCGGCACCGAGTACGTGCCCACCATCGGCAAGGCGGTCGTCAGCGCCGACGGCAGGACCGTCCAGGAGATCAAGCCCAAGGTCAAGGCGAAGCTGCCGGTCACTCAGGCCACCCTCAAGGGCATGGACAAGGCCCTCGCGGGCGTCATCACCAGCGGTACCGCCGCCTGGAAGTTCCAGGGCTGGCCCCAGGACAAGATCGAGCTGCACGCCAAGACCGGTACCGCGGAGGTCTACGGCAAGCAGACCACCTCGTGGCTCGCCACCTATTCCAAGGACTACACGATCGTCATGACGATCGCTCAGGCCGGTACGGGTTCCGGCGCCTCCGGTGAGGCCGTCCGCAACATCTACAGCGCCCTCTACGGCGTCCAGCCCGACGGCTCGATCGACAAGGGCAAGGCGCTGCTGCCCAGCCCGCAGAAGGGCCTGCCGAAGGTGAAGGCGGACGGCACGATCGCCTCCCCGAAGGTCGCCAAGGATCCCGTCAAGGACCTCCAGAAGGCCCAGGAGCAGAGCACGACCGCCCCCGACGGCACCCAGCCGGCCGGCACCACGGCTTCTCCCACCGCCACCAACCGCACCACCCGCAGGCGACCTCGCAAGAGGGGGAGCCGGAGGATGCCGACATGACCGGAGCCAACAGCTTCTCCGTCTCCGGGTACGGGCCCCGGCCCGCCGGCTGGACCCGGCTGTTCGCCCGTGACTCGCTCACCCGCCGGCTGGACTGGCCGATGCTGCTGTCGGCCCTCGCGCTGTCCGGGATCGGCTCACTGCTGGTCTTCTCCGCGACCCGCAACCGCACGGAGATCAACCAGGGCGACCCGTACTACTTCCTGATCCGGCACATCATGAACACCGGCATCGGGTTCGCCCTGATGGTCGGCACGATCTGGCTCGGCCACCGCACCCTGCGCAACGTGGTGCCCATCCTCTACGGCATCTCCCTGTTCGGGGTGCTGCTGGTGCTCACCCCGCTCGGCGCCACCATCAACGGCAGCCGCAACTGGATCGTCCTCGGCGGCGGCTTCTCCCTGCAGCCCGCCGAGTTCGTGAAGGTCTCGATCATCCTCGGCATGGCCATGCTGCTCTCGGCCCGGGTGGACGCGGGCGACCGGCCCTACCCCGACCACCGCACGGTCCTGCAGGCGCTGGGCCTGGCCGCCGTACCGATCATGATCGTGCTGCTCATGCCCGACCTCGGCACGGTCCTGGTCCTGGTGACGATCATCCTGGGCGTGCTGCTCGCCTCCGGTGCCTCCAACCGCTGGGTCTTCGGCCTGCTCACCGCAGGCATCGTCGGCTGCATCGCCATCTGGCAGCTGCACATCCTGGACGAGTACCAGATCAACCGCTTCGCCGCCTTCGCCAACCCCAGCCTCGACCCGGCCGGCGTCGGCTACAACACCAACCAGGCCCGGATCGCGATCGGTTCGGGCGGACTGACCGGCGCCGGGCTCTTCCACGGCTCGCAGACCACCGGCCAGTTCGTCCCGGAACAGCAGACGGACTTCGTCTTCACGGTCGCGGGCGAGGAACTGGGCTTCGTCGGCGCGGGACTGATCATCCTCCTGCTCGGCGTGGTCCTGTGGCGGGCCTGCCGCATCGCCCGCGACTCGACCGAGCTGTACGGCACGATCGTCGCGGCCGGGATCGTCGCCTGGTTCGCATTCCAGTCCTTCGAGAACATCGGCATGACCCTCGGCATCATGCCGGTCACCGGCCTGCCGCTGCCCTTCGTGTCGTACGGCGGCTCGTCCATGTTCGCGGTGTGGGTGGCCGTGGGACTGCTGCAGTCGATCAAGGTGCAGAGACCCATGTCGGCATAGGACACCCTGTGTTGCCCCTGGGTCTGCCCGGCATTCATGTCCGATGGGCCCTGCCGCCGGAAGCGGAATCCCACTAGATTCAGGTCATGGCGGACACAAAGCGTGAGATCGAGCGAAAGTACGAATCCGACGACAGCGGCCTGCCGGACCTGACCGGCGTGGCCGGTGTCGCGGCCGTCATCGACAAGGGTGTCGCCCACCTCGACGCCACCTACTACGACACCGCCGACGAGCGTCTCGCCAGGTCCTCCATCACCCTGCGCCGCCGCACCGGAGGCTCCGACGCCGGCTGGCACCTGAAGTTCCCCGTCGCCCCCGGCGTCCGCGACGAGATCCACGCCCCGCTGTCCGACACCGTCCCGCGCGCCATCGCCGCACTGGTCCGCTCCCGGGTCCGCGACGCCGAACTGCTGCCGGTGGTCCGCCTGCGCTCCGACCGCGACCTGCGGGACCTCGTCGACGCCGACGGCCGTCTGCTCGCCGAGGTGAGCATGGACGCCGTACAGGCCGACCGGCTCACCGACGCCGGCGGCAGCGCCCAGTGGACCGAACTGGAGGTCGAACTCGCCGACGACGGCGACCCCGCCATCCTCGACAAGGTCGACAAACGGCTGCGCAAGGCGGGCGTACGGCCCTCGAAGTCCGCGTCCAAGCTCGCACGGGCGCTCGCGGAGACGGCACCCCGCGGCAAGAAGAAGCGCAAGCGGGCCCCGGCACAGGCCCTCGCGACCGCCGGCGACCACGTCCTCGCCTACCTGCGCGAACAGCGGGACGCGATCGTCGAGCTGGATCCGGCGGTACGGCAGGACGCGTACGACTCCGTGCACCGCATGCGGGTCGCCACCCGGCGCATGCGCAGCGCCTTCCGCTCCTACGGCAAGGTCCTCGACCGCGAGATCACCGACCCGCTCGGCGAGGAGCTGAAGTGGCTGGCCGGCGAACTCGGCGTGGACCGCGACCGCGAGGTGCTGACCGAGCGCCTCACCGCCGCCCTGGCCGAGGTGCCCCGCCCCCTGATCCACGGCCCCGTCCGTACCCGGATGCGCCTGTGGGCGAACGCCCGCCGCGGCGGCTCGCGCCGCAGGCTGACCGGCGTCCTGGACTCCAAGCGCTACCTCGCCCTGCTCGACGCCCTGGACGCGCTGGTCGACGCCCCGCCCCTGCTGAAGGCGGCCGGCGGAAAGCCCGAGAAGGTGATCTCCAAGGCCGTACGGAACGACTTCGCAAAGCTCACCGAGCTCGTCGAACAGGCCGTCGCCCTGCCGCCCGGCCAGGACCGCGACCTCGCCCTGCACGAGGCCCGCAAGAAGGCCAAGCGGACCCGCTACTCGGCGGAGGCGGCGGTCCCCGCGCTCGGCGACCCGGCGACCGACCTGCTGAAGTCGATGAAGTCCCTCCAGACCCTGCTCGGCGACCACCAGGACAGCGTCATGACCCGCCAGACCCTGCGCGAGCTGTCCGCCGTGGCACACGCGGCGGGGGAGAGCTCCTTCACGTACGGCCTGCTGTACGGGCGCGAGGAGCGGCGTGCGGAGCGGGCGGAGACGGAGCTGCCGGGGATGTGGGCGTCGGTGAGGGACGGTGCGGGCCTCTGAACGTACGGAGGGATGCCCGGCCCGCGTTAGGCTAGATGGTCACCCCTGTCAGATCACCGCTGTCGGTCCTGTCAGCAGTCCTGTCAGTCCTGTCAGATCCGTCCGACCCACGAAGGTTCGCGAGATGCCTGCCGAAGTCACTGCGGCCGCCGAGTCTGTGTTCCCGCAGCTCGAAGCTCTGCTCCCGCACGTGCAGAAGCCGATCCAGTACGTCGGCGGAGAACTCAACTCCACCGTCAAGCCGTGGGAGTCCTGTGACGTCCGCTGGGCGCTGATGTACCCGGACGCCTACGAGGTCGGCCTGCCCAACCAGGGCGTCATGATCCTCTACGAGGTGCTGAACGAGCAGGAGGGTGTCCTCGCCGAACGCACCTACAGCGTGTGGCCGGACCTGGAGGCACTGATGCGGGAGCACGGCGTCCCCCAGTTCACGGTCGACAGCCACCGCCCGGTGAAGGCCTTCGACGTGTTCGGCCTGTCCTTCTCCACGGAGCTGGGCTACACGAACATGCTCACCGCGCTGGACCTGGCCGGCATCCCGCTGGAGTCGAAGGACCGTACGCTCGACGACCCCATCGTCCTCGCGGGCGGGCATGCCGCCTTCAACCCCGAGCCGATCGCGGACTTCATCGACGCGGCGATCATCGGCGACGGCGAGCAGGCCGTCCTCGACATGACGAAGATCATCCAGGGCTGGAAGGCGGAGGGCCGCCCCGGCGGCCGCGAGGAGGTCCTCCTGCGCCTCGCGAAGACCGGAGGCGTCTACATCCCGGCGTTCTATGACGTCGAGTACCTCCCCGACGGCCGCATCGCCCGCGTGGTCCCCAACCGCTCCGGCGTGCCCTGGCGCGTGTCCAAGCACACGGTCATGGACCTCGACGAGTGGCCGTTCCCCAAGCAGCCCCTGGTCCCGCTGGCCGAGACCGTCCACGAGCGCATGTCGGTGGAGATCTTCCGCGGCTGCACTCGCGGCTGCCGCTTCTGCCAGGCCGGCATGATCACCCGCCCGGTCCGTGAGCGTTCCATCACCGGCATCGGCGAGATGGTGGAGAAGGGCCTGAAGGCCACGGGCTTCGAGGAGGTCGGGCTGCTGTCGTTGTCGAGTGCCGACCACTCGGAGATCGGCGACATCGCCAAGGGCCTGGCGGACCGCTACGAGGAAGACAAGATCGGCCTCTCCCTCCCCTCCACCCGCGTCGACGCCTTCAACGTCGACCTGGCGAACGAACTGACCCGCAACGGCCGCCGCTCCGGCCTGACCTTCGCCCCCGAGGGCGGCTCGGAGCGCATGCGCAAGGTCATCAACAAGATGGTCTCGGAGGACGACCTCATCCGGACCGTCGCCACGGCCTACGGCAACGGCTGGCGCCAGGTGAAGCTCTACTTCATGTGCGGCCTGCCCACCGAGACCGACGAGGACGTCCTGCAGATCGCCGACATGGCGACCAAGGTGATCGCCAAGGGCCGGGAGGTCTCCCGCTCCAACGACATCCGCTGCACGGTCTCGATCGGCGGCTTCGTCCCCAAGCCCCACACCCCCTTCCAGTGGGCGCCCCAGCTCTCCGCCGAGGAGACCGACGCCCGCCTCGAGAAGCTCCGCGACAAGATCCGCGGCGACAAGAAGTACGGCCGCTCGATCGGTTTCCGCTACCACGACGGCAAGCCGGGCATCGTCGAGGGCCTGCTCTCCCGGGGCGACCGCCGCATCGGCGCGGTCATCCGCGCCGTCTACGAGGACGGCGGCCGCTTCGACGGCTGGCGCGAGCACTTCTCCTACGACCGCTGGATGGCCTGCGCCGACAAGGCCCTGACCCCGCTGGGCGTCGACGTCGACTGGTACACCACCCGCGAGCGCTCCTACGAGGAGGTCCTCCCCTGGGACCACCTCGACTCCGGCCTCGACAAGGACTGGCTCTGGGAGGACTGGCAGGACGCCCTCGACGAAACGGAGGTCGAGGACTGCCGGTGGACGCCTTGCTTCGACTGCGGGGTGTGTCCGCAGATGGATACTTGGGTACAAGTGGGCCCGACCGGCAAGAAGTTGCTGCCGCTGACCGTCAAGAACGCAGGCCAGCCGCCCGCTTCGGATGGTCACGAGCACTGACGTGAGCGAGCCTCTTGCGCGGATTTCTGAGGCCCTGGCGGGGGCGAGCGAGGACGAAGTGGCGGCCGCCCTGGCTGCTGCCGGCGCTTCGGTGCGGCGGTCGCCGACGGCGCAGCGCGGGCCTAAGACGCCCTTGCCGGGGTCTGGAGGGGCTTCGGGCATCCACTCAGAGGTGGAGTGGGTCTGAGTCGGCTTCGCGCCCCTGCGGGACAGTGAAGGCCTGCGAGCCCCCCCTCCGAGCTCTGGAGGGGGGCGCGCGGCGTCTGTCAGTTCTGGCAGCCGCAGCCGGATGCTTGCGCAAAGCCTGCTGTTGGTCCTGCATCAGCTCTTCGCGGCGGACGAGTACGGCATTCTCGACTCCGTGGCCCTGAACGGCTTTGTCGACGCCAACGATCCGGCCACGGGACGACGCGCGCACATCTTCCTGGCGACCGTCATGGCCCAGAGGGCGGCGTTCACTGGCCTGCATCTGGAACAGGTGGACGCGGTCAGCTGTCTCACCGACGCGTTGAGGGGTCAGCTCGCGTCCCGCCCTGATCAGCTCACCTCTGTACGTCCGGGCCGAAAGCCTCAGGACGTCGGGAACTATGTGGTCGCGCACGGCGGTGACGAGGAGCCGGATCTGTATGACATGGATCCGATCGAATTCGAGTCGCTCGTTGCCGACCTGTTCCGCGCCATGGGCATGGAGGCTGTGACGACCCAGCGCTCGAACGACGGCGGCGTGGATGTGGATGCGCTGGATCCAACGCCCATCCGAGGCGGCAAGATCGTCGTACAGGTGAAGCGGTACCGCAACACAGTGCCGCCCACCGCGGTGCGTGACCTGTACGGGACGGTTCAGGACGTCGGCGCCAACAAGGGAGTGCTGGTGACCACGGCGGGCTTCGGCCCGGGCTCACACACATTCGCACGAGGCAAGCCTTTGGAGCTCATCTCGGGCGGTGAACTCGTCGACCTCCTGCACCGGCACGGGCTTCGCGGGCGCCTGGGGGAGGGAGGACGAGCGACTCCGGCGCAGCCCTCGCCGTCCAGCCCCGCGGCAGCGCCCGACGACCACAACGTCCTGGGCATGATGTGGGCCGGCAGGGTCGCACTGGACGTATGCGCTCTCGTCTGCCAGGGCAACCGCGTCCTGAGTGAGGACCACTTCGTTTTCTTCAACAACCCGCAGACTCCGGACGGTTCGGTACGCGCGGTGCCGGCCGCGGCGCCGGACAAGGCGGCGATCCGCGTTTCCTTCGACGCACTGCCGGAAGCGGCTGATCGCTTCGTTCTCGTGGCGGCCGTCGACCCGGAAGTGAACCCGCAAGCCGACCTGTCCGGATTCACCGGTGCATGCATCCGGCTGCTGGACCCGGCAATGACCGAGCTCGCTCGGCTCGAAGTCTCCGACGGCCGTTCCGGCGAGACCGCACTGGTGCTCGGCTCCTTCCGGCGCAGGCCCAATGGAGACTGGGACTTCGTGCTTGGAGGGAAGGGATACACAGGGGGGTTGGAACAGCTCGTCCAGGAGTACGGCATCGAAGTCGAGTGACGACACGGGGCGCCTCCATAGTGCTGCCTTGTTCGCAAGATGGACACCCACGAACAGATCGGCCCCACCGGGAAGAAGCGAGTAATCGTCAAGACTTGTGGATCGGTTGATCTCAGTTTGGTGCGGATGAGTTGATCGCAACGAGTTCGACTTCGAAGCCGTCGTCGTTCTCCAGGTAGGCGGCGTAGTGCTGTCCGCCACCGGCATATGCATGACGCTCGGGGAACATAAGGTGCTGGGCGGCGTCGGCGGTCAGCTTCTCGACCGTGGTGGCGTCTTCGACGTGGAAGGCCAGGTGGTTCAGCCCCGGGCGACAGCGGTCGTGCTTTTCGGCGGTGCGGGCCGGCGACTGCTCGATTACCAGGTAGGTCGGCCCGAGCCGCCAGCTGCGGCCGCCGTCCCAGGTCTGGAAGAGGGCGTAACCCAGCGCCTCCAGCAGCCAGCCGAACGAGGCGAGCGCGCGATGGAGGTCCGGCACCCACAGCTCGACGTGATGCAGCGTGCCGTGCGACGGCTGGCTCATGCGGCCACCGCCTCAGCGCGTTCGACGAGCTGGCCGCGTTCGAAGCGGGCTCCGGCCCGGACGAGGGCGACGAGGTGGGGTGCATTCACGGCCCGCCACCGTTGCTGGGCGGACTCGACGAGTTTGAAGACCATGGCCAGGGCGGCGGTGCGGGAGCCGGCGCCACGGGTGACCTTGGTCCGCAGCCGGACGGTGGAGAAGGTCGACTCGATGGGGTTCGTTGTCCGCAGATGGACACCCACATCCAGGTCGGCCCGATGGGCAAGAAGCTGCTGCCGCTTACGGTCAAGAACGCGGGGCCCGCGCCCGCTTCGGGTGGGCACACGCACTGAGGTGCTCTCAGGGCTTGAGGACGACCTTTTCGCAGTGGTCCTGCTTGTTCTTGAAGAGGTCGTAGCCGGTCGGTGCCTCGGTGAGGGGGAGCCGGTGGGTGATGATCCGGGTGGGGTCGATCTTGCCCTGCTCGATCAGGCCCAGCAGGGGCTTCATGTACTTCTGGACGTGGCACTGTCCGGTGCGCAGGGTGAGGGACCTGTTCATCCAGGCACCCGCCGGGAACTTGTCGATCAGGCCGCCGTAGACGCCGATGACTGATACGACTCCGCCGCTGCGGCAGGACATGATGGCCTGGCGCAGGGCGTGTGGCCGGTCGGTCTCGGAGCGGACCGCCTGCTTGGCGCGGTCGTAGAGGTGGACGTGGGAGGCACCGTGCGTGGCCTCCAGGCCGACCGCGTCGATGCACTTGTCGGGGCCCCGGCCGCCGGTGAGTTCGAGCAGGGCGGACCGTACGTCGGTGTCCTCGAAGTTGATGGTGGTGTAGCCCTGGGCGGCGGCCATGTCGAGCCGGTAGGGCTCCTTGTCGATCGCGATGACCTTCTCCGCGCCCAGGACCCGGGCGCTGTCCATGGCGAACTGCCCGACCGGACCGGCGCCCCAGACGGCGACGACGTCACCTTCCTGGATGTCGCACATGTCGGCGCCCATGTATCCGGTCGGCAGGATGTCGGACAGGAACAGCACCTGCTCGTCGGTGAGGTCCGACTCGATCTTGAGGGCGTTGGTGTCGGCGAGCACCACGCGGGCGTACTCGGCCTGGCCGCCGGCGAAGCCGCCGGTGAGGTGGGAGTAGCCGTAGATGCCGGCGGTGGGGTGGCCGAAGAACTTCTCCGAGATGCCGGCGTTGGGGTTGGTGTTCTCGCAGCACGAGTACAGCTCCGCGCGGCAGGACGCGCAGGCGCCGCAGGCGATGGGGAAGGGCACGACGACCCGGTCCCCGACGCGCAGTTTGCCGTCGCTGATGCCGGGGCCGACCTCGATGACCTCTCCCATGAACTCGTGGCCCATGATGTCGCCCTTTTGCATGGTGGGGACGTAGCCGTCGAGCAGATGAAGGTCGGAGCCGCAGATCGCCGTCGAGGTGATCTTCACGATGGCGTCGCGGCTGTTGAGGATCGCCGGGTCCGGGACCTCTTGCACCTCGACCGAGTTGCGTCCGGTCCAGCAGTTAGCCTTCATGCCAGGGCCTCCTTCAGTTCGTCCTCGGTCAGCGGTCGGGCCGGGTGCTGCGGGAACTCGCCGCGGGCCCGCTTCCCGCCGGGTGCGCCCTCGGAGCGGACGACCTCCCCGGTCTCCACGATCTGTTGAAGCGGCGCAGGTCGTCGTCCAGTTGCTGGTGCGGTTCCTCGCCGAAGTAGCGTGCCGCGGCCTTGCCCAGTGCTCCGCCGGGCAGGTCGTAGCGCAGGGTCACCCGGATCTCCGTGCCCTGGCCGCCGGGGGCGGGCTCGAAGCGGACCTCGCCGGAGTTGTCGATGTCGGCACCGTCCACCGACCGCCAGGCGATCAGCCGGCCGGGGATGTCGTGGGTGGTCTCGGCGTCCCATTCCACCGCCTTGCCGAACGGCGCGCTGGCCCGCCAGTGACTGGTGCGCGGGCCGCTGACGCGTACCTCGTCCAGGTGTGCCATGAAGTCCGGCAGTCGCTCCAGGTCCCTCCAGAGGGCATGGACCTCGTCCGGAGGCTGGGTGACGGTGGTGGCCGCGGTCAGTTCCATGGGGGCGCTCCTACGGGTGCGGGTCACGGCCGCGTAGACGTCCGTGGCGGTGATGGCGGTGACCGCGGCGGTCGCGGCCACGGTGCGGCCCAGGCCGCGACCGTCGTGGTTCTTCAGGGCCCGGGTCAGCATCGTCAGGTCCATGAGGTCGCCGCCGACGCGGGCCCAGAGCCAGACGGGATGCGGCCGCCCCAGCAGGCCGGTCGCCGCGGCCAGCTCACGCAGCCCGACGGCGGTCGTGGCCGAGCGGTGCCGGAAGGCGTCGTCCACGCCCAGGGCCCGGGCGAAGCCGGCCGGGGCGGCGACCTGGGGCACGCCCAGGAGCGCACTGGCCCAGCCGAGGCCACGCACGAGCGGATCGTGTCGTAGGCGGGGGGTGGAGCGGTTGTCTGTCGTCATGCGTGCTCCCCACGGGGGGTGAGGTGAAGGAGTGAAGGGAAGGCGGATTTGCTCGGGTGAGAAGGTGACGGGCGTATGGCGGTCCACGCCGGGGTTTCCGCCTGGCCCGCGTTCAATCCTCAGCTCGTGCCATCTCAACTGGGTCCACACCGCGAACTGGGGCGACTGTGAGTACCGCCCTCACCTGACGCAGGCAGAGCCTCGTGCTTGCGCTTGATCGGTGGCATGCGCCGAGTCGGGAGACAGGCCGCCAGTAGCCTGCGGGGATGTCTGATTCATCGTCCTTCGGTGTGCCCACTCGTTACGCCTGCGCTTCCGACCGGGTCGCGGTCGTCGTTCCGGGGGTTGGTTACTCGCCGGCAAGGCCACTGCTGCACTTCGCCCGGGCAGCGCTGCTGAGGCACGGGTGGACGGTTCAGGAGGTGTGGTGGCGGATTCCCGGGGATTTCTCGGAGTTCAGCGCCGAGGAGCGGGTCGCGTGGGTGGAGGGGCAGGTCGCCGGGGCTGTCGAGGCGGAGGGAGGGGCGTGTGGGCTTCTCGTCGGGAAGTCGCTGGGCTCGCTCGGAACCGGTGTCGCGGCTGAGCGGAGTCTTCCGGCGGTCTGGCTCACGCCCCTTTTGACGCTCGAGCATGTGGTGCGTTCCCTTCGGCGGACTCAGGCGCGGACGCTCCTCGTCGGGGGAACCGCGGACAGGATGTGGGACTCGGAGGTCGCCGGCGGCTTGGGGCATGAAGTGCTGGAAGTGCCCTCGGCGGATCACTCGCTGGAGGTCGGTGGCGATGTCGTGGGGTCCGTGGAGGTGTTGCGGCAGGTCGTCGAGCGGCTCGATCGGTTCATCGGATCGCTCGGGGCTCCGGTAGCGCCTCCACGGTGAGGGTGTCGTGGGCGACGTCCGTGGCGCACCGGACCGTGACCACGACGGTGTGCGTCTCGCCCGGGTGGTCGAGGCGCCCGGAGACCGTCACCTTGTGTCCGTCCACCCGCACCAGCAGGGCCGATGCGGTGGGGGCGGTCGCGCTGACGGTGTGTCGGGGGCCGGCGGGCCACACGCTCACGGAGGACGTGAAGTCGTCCCCCGCCGTGACCTCGATCCGGGCCGGAGTGAGGATCATGAAACCCTTGGGGTGCCATGACCCGGTGTCAGGGGTTTCGCCGATGCTGGTCATGGTGTGAGCGTGCGCTCGTGGCGGGTCGGCCGGCAGGTGCCGACAGGCCCCGGGATGGGGTCCTTCGGCGGTCCGCATCTGCATCCATGGCGTCGCCGTCGGCGTCTGGACAGGTATGGATCTGGAGAAGCGGGCGTCGCAGCCTCGGGAACCCGAAGGGTGTCTCGTGGTGGCGCTTCGGGTGCCGGTGCGGATCGTCGTGTTCGTGCTGGTCGTGCCCGTGCGGATGGTGTGGGACGCGCTCGTCGTCGCCGGAAGGTTTCTGCGGGACACCGTGCTGCGGCCGGTCGGGCGGGTGCTGGCGTGGATCGGGCGGGTTCTGTTCGTGTGGCCGTTCGTGGGGCTGTGGCGGTATGTCGTCGTGCCGGCCGGGCGGGTGCTCGGGTGGCTCGGGAACGTGATCGTCGTGGTGCCCGTGGTGTGGCTCGGTCAGTACGTGGTGGTCCCCGTCGGGCGGGCTGTGCGGGACGCGCTGGTGTGGGTGTACGTGCGCGTGCTGCTGCCGGTGCTGGTGCCGCTGGGACGGGCGCTCGTGTGGTGTGCGGCCGGGATCGTGCGAGGCCTGGGCCTGGTGCTTTCGGCTGTCGGGACCGTTCTGTACTGGGTCGGCCGGGTGCTGGTCGTGCTGCCCGCCCTCGCGCTGTGGCGCTGGGTGCTCGCTCCCGTGGGCCGGGTCCTCGCCGTCGTCGGGCGTGAGGTGGGGGACGCGCTGGGGCATGCCTGGAGGGTCGCTGGGCGCGTCTCGCTCGCCGTGGGGCGTGCGCTCGGGACCCTCTTCCGGTGGATCTTCGTGGAGCCCGTGCGCTGGTTCTGGCGGACCGTGCTCACACCCGTCGGACAGGTCGTACGGGACGTCGTGCTGCGGCCCGTCGCCGCCGTCGCCCGCGGTGTGGGACGGGTGGCGCGCGAAGCGCTGGCCTCGGCCCGCGAGTCGGTACGGCAGGCCCGGGCCGACGTCCGGCGGATGCTGTTCGGTAAGCCCGCGCGAGTCCCCTCCGTGGACCGGCGGGAACCTCTGGGCGCCGAGACACGTACTCTAGGTAGCAGTACGACCGCTCTCACGAAGGACTGAACGACACTGGGCAAGCGACAGCCCGAAGGCCCGCCGCCCGCACCCGCGGTGCAGCGCATCCGACTGCGCTACACCAAGCGCGGCCGCCTCCGGTTCACCAGCCACCGTGACTTCCAGCGCGCCTTCGAGCGTGCGTTGCGCCGTGCCGAGGTGCCGATGGCGTACTCGGCGGGGTTCACGCCGCATCCGAAGGTGTCGTACGCCAATGCCGCACCCACCGGCACGGGCAGTGAGGCGGAGTATCTGGAGATCGCCCTCACCGAGGCGCGGGACCCGGAGAAGCTCAGGGTCCTGCTCGACGAGTCGCTGCCCGCCGGGCTCGACGTCGTCGACGCCGTCGAGGCGCGGACCTCCGGTCTCGCCGACCGGCTGACCGCTTCCGTATGGGAGCTCAGGCTGGACGGCGTACGGCCCGAGGAGGCCGAGCGGGCCGTCACCGCCTTCAACGCCGCCGGGGCCGTCGAGGTCCAGCGGACGACGAAGAACGGTGTGCGGACCTTCGACGCCCGCTCCGCGGTCGTACACCTCGAAACACATAGTGATCCGGCTGATAGGCCGACCGACCAGCCCTGTGCGATACTGCGGCTGGTTGTTCGGCACGTGACGCCTGCCGTACGACCCGACGACGTCCTGTCCGGTCTCCGCGCCGTGGCCGACCTGGCGCCGCCGGTCCCCGCAGCGGTGACCAGGCTGGCGCAGGGGCTGCTCGATGAAGAGACCGGCACGGTGACCGACCCGCTCGCGCCCGACCGCGAGGCGGCGACGGCCCTGGTGGCCGATTCCGCTGCCGCCGCGAAGGCGCCGGCGTAAGGAAGGTCCCGCGAAGGACGGACGTCGTAGCGCCGCCCTCGTACTCGGGAGCCACCTGGGTCGGGCAGCGCACTGACCAGAAGACTTTCGCCAGGCCGTACCCAACAGGGTGTACGGAACCGGCGAGACAGGACACAGAGAGCTCCCGTGCGGCGCTCGCGCCCCGGACGGCGGCACCGCGCACAGCGCGAGCCGCGGACGTCAACGGCGATCGAGTCATCGACGCCGGACCAGGCGCGGCGCCCGGGAGCCTGACGGGAGACAAGCCCGCATGCTCGAACCGACCGAACCCACCGAGGGTTCCGAAGAACTGAACACTCCCAGCGACACCCTGCCGCCGCGCCGCCGGCGCCGTGCCGCTTCACGCCCCGCGGGACCGCCGGTCGCGGCCGCCGGGGCGCCGGAGGAGATCACCACGCCGGCCATACCGGCCGCCGGCGCCGATGACCTCGTGGCCGAAGAGGTCTCCGTGACCGAAGAGGTCAAGGAGGACGAAGAGGCCGCTGAGGTGGTCGAGGCGGCGGAGACCGCTGAGACTTCCGGCACAGATGTGACCGCAGAGGAGCCCGAGGCTCCCGCGCGTACGCGCCGCCGTGCGACCCGCCGGGCCTCCGCGCCCGCCGGGGCCCCCGCGTCGGCCGAGGCCGCCGAGGTCGCCGAGACCGTGGTGCCCGCCGCTCCGGCGCCCGCTTCACAGAAGGCCACGGCCCCTGCCGCCGAGCAGTCCGAGGCCGTCGCGTCCGACGAGGACGCCGCCCCGCCGCGCACGCGCCGCCGTGCCACGCGCCGCGTGTCCGCGCCCGCCGCGGCTCCGACGTCCGCGGAGACGGCCGAGACCGCGGTGCCGGCGGCTTCCGCCGAGGGCGCCGGGGAGGCCGCCGCTGTCGCGCAGGAGAGCGAGCCCGTCGAGGCGCCGGCCGTCGCCGAGGTCGCCGAGACGCCCGCGGAGGACACGGCTCCGCGCCGTACCCGCCGCCGGGCCACCCGCCGCGTGGCCGCGCCTGTCGCCGACACGTCCGTTGCCGGTGGTACGGACGCCGAGACGTCCGCAGCCGCCGAGAACGCGGAAAGCCCGGTCAGCGCGGACACCGCCGGTCAGGGCACCGGAGGCGCCGCCGCCCCCGAGGCCGTCGCTGCTCCCGAGGCATCCGCCTCGCGTACCCCCGAAGCCCCGGTCGCCCAGGGCGACGACGACGCCTCCCCGCGCCGTGCCCGGCGTCGGGTGGTCCGGCGGGCCGCCGTTGGGTTCTCCGAGCCTGCCCGGTCGGGCGAGGCCGGGGAGGACGAGGGGCCGCGGAGGCCCGCTCGGCCCGCCGTGGCCGTCTTCCAGGCGCCGGTGTTCACCGAGCCGCAGTTCCAGACCCCGCAGCGGGCGGCAGCTGCCGCTGCCGCGGAGGCCGCCGAGGTCGTCGACGAGGTCGAGGAGCTTCCCGAGGAGCAGCCCGAGGAGCAGCCCGCCGGTACGCGCCGTCGGCGTCGCCGTCGGGGTGAGACCGCCGAGGTCGAGACGCCGGCCGTCGTCGAGGACGACGAGACGGAGGAGGCCGAGGAGTCGGCCGAGGGCGCCGCTGACGGTGAGGACGAGGCCGAGGAGACCGGGTCGCGGCGCCGCCGTCGGCGCGGTGGCCGTCGTCGCCGTCGCGGCGATTCCGCCGAGGCCGGGGGCGAGGACGAGTCGGAGGAGTCCGACGAGCTCGCCGCCGAGCAGGCCGCGCAGGACGCCGAGGACACCGCCGAGCAGGAGGAAGAGGACGACGACGAGGCCCACGACGAGGCCGGCGGGTCCAGCTCCAGCAGCCGCCGTCGCCGTCGTCGCCGCCGTCGCGCCGGTGACTCCTCCGTCGACACCGAGCCCGGCGAGGGCGACCCCGAGCGCACCGTCGTCAAGGTCCGCGAGCCCCGTAAGCCCTCGGAGCCGTCCGACGAGGTGCAGTCGATCAAGGGGTCGACCCGTCTCGAGGCCAAGAAGCAGCGGCGCCGCGAAGGGCGTGAGCAGGGGCGCCGACGCGTCCCGATCATCACCGAGGCCGAGTTCCTGGCCCGCCGTGAGGCCGTCGAGCGGGTGATGGTCGTCCGGCAGAGCGGTGAGCGCACGCAGATCGGCGTCCTGGAGGACGGCGTGCTCGTCGAGCACTACGTCAACAAGGAGCAGTCGACCTCGTACGTCGGCAACGTGTACCTGGGCAAGGTGCAGAACGTGCTGCCGTCGATGGAGGCCGCCTTCATCGACATCGGCAAGGGCCGCAACGCGGTGCTCTACGCCGGTGAGGTCAACTTCGAGGCGCTGGGCATGGCCAACGGGCCGCGCCGCATCGAGTCCGCCCTGAAGTCCGGGCAGTCCGTGCTCGTCCAGGTCACCAAGGACCCGATCGGGCACAAGGGCGCGCGTCTGACCAGCCAGGTCTCCCTCCCGGGCCGCTACCTCGTGTACGTCCCCGAGGGCTCGATGACCGGCATCAGCCGCAAGCTGCCCGACACCGAGCGCGCACGGCTGAAGACCATCCTCAAGAAGATCGTCCCCGAGGACGCGGGCGTCATCGTGCGCACCGCCGCCGAGGGCGCGAGCGAGGACGAGCTGCGCCGTGACGTCGAGCGGCTGCAGGCGCAGTGGGAGGAGATCCAGAAGAAGTCGAAGAACGGCAACGCCCCGACGCTGCTGTACGGCGAGCCGGACATGACCGTCCGGGTCGTGCGGGACATCTTCAACGAGGACTTCTCCAAGGTCATCGTCAGCGGTGACGAGGCCTGGCAGACCGTCCACGGCTATGTGTCCCATGTGGCGCCGGATCTCGCCGAGCGGCTGCAGAAGTGGACCAGCGAGGTCGACGTCTTCGCCACCTACCGGATCGACGAGCAGCTCGCCAAGGCGCTGGACCGCAAGGTCTGGCTGCCCAGCGGCGGTTCGCTGGTGATCGACCGGACCGAGGCGATGGTCGTCATCGACGTCAACACCGGCAAGTTCACCGGTCAGGGCGGCAACCTCGAGGAGACGGTCACCAGGAACAACCTGGAGGCGGCCGAGGAGATCGTCCGCCAGCTGCGGCTGCGCGACCTCGGCGGCATCATCGTGATCGACTTCATCGACATGGTGCTGGAGTCCAACCGGGACCTGGTGCTGCGGCGCCTGCTGGAGTGCCTGGGCCGGGACCGTACGAAGCACCAGGTCGCGGAGGTGACCTCGCTGGGCCTCGTGCAGATGACCCGCAAGCGGGTCGGGCAGGGGCTGCTGGAGTCCTTCTCCGAGACCTGCGTCCACTGCAACGGCCGCGGTGTCATCGTCCACATGGAGCAGCCGTCCTCCGCCGGTGGCGGCGGCAAACGCAAGAAGCGCGGGCGGGGTGGTGACGGGCACGAGCAGGAGCACGTGCACGAGACCGCCGCGGTGGTCGTGGAGAGCGGCGAGGCCGTCGAGCCGGAGATCGAGACCGCGGCGGAGATCGCCGCCGAGGCCGCCGAGCCGGTCGCGCTGCCCGCGCCGGTCTTCGAGCCGGACGAGGAGCTGTACAGCAGCGTCGCCGAGGCGGAGGCCGCGGTGTCCCGTGGTGGCCGCACCCGGCGCCGGTCGAGCCGGCGGGCTTCGGCTCCGGCGGGCGCGCCGCAGGGTCGGACCCGCCCGGAGACGGAGCGGTCCGACGCGGCCGACGGCAGGGGCGCCGGACGCTCCGACGCCGTCAAGGCCGCGTCCGACACCGAGGTGGCCGACGTGCCCACCGCCCAGGCCGTGCCGGCCGAGGTGGAGGCCGAGCGGCCCGTGCAGCCGGAGACGGCCACCGAGGCGCAGGCCCGGCCCGTCGCCGCGGAGGACCCGGTGGTCGGCGGCGAGCCGGCCGAGGAGGCAGCGCCCAAGGGCCGTACCCGCCGTCGCGCCACCCGCAAGGTGTCGGCGCCCGCCGGTTCGCCGGCCGGGGCCGAGGCGGCGGTGGTGACCGTCAGCGAGACCGTGGCCGCACCCGCGGCCGAGGCTCCCGCGGCTGCCGAACAGGAGGCCGAGGTGCCCGCCGAGAGTGCCGCTCCGGCCCGTCCGCGCCGCCGTGCGGTGCGCAAGGAGACCGCGCCCACCGCGCCCGAGGAGACGGCCGTCGTGGTGGTCCCGTCGGCCACGGAGGCCCCGGCCGCCGGGGAAGGCGCCGAGGACACGGCTCCGGCCAGGAAGACGGCCCGTAAGACGGCCAAGAAGGCCACCGCGAAGAAGGCCGCCACCAAGAAGACGGTGGCCAAGAAGACGGCTGCGAAGAAGACCGCCGCCAAGAAGACGACCGCCAAGAAGGCGGCGAAGAAGACGGCGGCCGCCGAACAGCAGCCGGTGTCGTCCGTCTCCACGGCGGCGGACGAGGGCTGACAGCCACGCCTGCCGACAACGCGATCCGCCCCCGGTCCGACGACCGGGGGCGGATCGCGTTCGTGCGGCCTCAGACGCCCCGGTCGGTACCCACGGTGAACCGGAGGCGTGCAGGCAAGGTTATGATGCTACTCAAAGTTAACCGTAAATTCAGACAAGTTGGGACTTTCGTCCCGGCGAAGATGCAGTGATGGGGACCAATACGTGAAGGCTCTCGTGCTCTCCGGGGGAGCGGGTACCCGTCTCCGTCCGATCACCCACACCTCGGCCAAGCAGCTGGTGCCCGTCGCCAACAAGCCGGTGCTGTTCTACGGCCTCGAGGCCATCGCCGAGGCCGGCGTCCGCGAGGTCGGCATCGTCGTCGGCGACACCGCGGACGAGATCCGCGAGGCGGTGGGGGACGGCTCCCGGTTCGGGATCGAGGTCAC
This sequence comes from Streptomyces sp. NPDC002144, assembly GCF_053593695.1. Classification (NCBI taxonomy): domain Bacteria; kingdom Bacillati; phylum Actinomycetota; class Actinomycetes; order Kitasatosporales; family Streptomycetaceae; genus Streptomyces; species Streptomyces sp. NPDC002144. The sequence continues at coordinate 236,605 of NZ_JBSFDB010000011.1, read as the reverse complement.
CTACATCCCCCAGGAAGCACCGCTGGGCCTCGCGCACGCCGTGCTCATCGCCCAGGACTTCCTCGGCGACGACGACTTCGTCATGTACCTCGGCGACAACTTCATCGTCGGCGGCATCACCGGCCTGGTGGAGGAGTTCCGCGCCGAGCGGCCCGACGCCCAGATCCTGCTGACCCAGGTGCCCAACCCCACCTCCTTCGGTGTCGCCGAGCTCGACGCCGACGGCCGGGTCGTGGGCCTGGAGGAGAAGCCGAAGGTGCCCAAGAGCGATCTGGCGCTCGTCGGCGTCTACCTCTTCACCCCGGCCATCCACGAGGCCGTCCGCTCCATCGAGCCCTCCTGGCGCGGCGAGCTGGAGATCACCCACGCCATCCAGTGGCTGATCGACGACAAGCGCGACGTCCGCTCCACCACGATCTCGGGCTACTGGAAGGACACCGGCAACGTCACCGACATGCTGGAGGTCAACCGCTCGGTCCTGGAGACCGTGGAGCCGGTGACCGAGGGCACGGTGAGCGACGACAGCGAGATCATCGGCCGGGTGCGCATCGAGGCCGGCGCGCGCGTCAGCGGCAGCCGGATCGTGGGCCCCGTCATCGTCGGCGCCGGTACGGTGGTGGAGAACGCGTACATCGGCCCCTTCACCTCCGTGTCCGAGGACTGCCGGATCGAGGACAGCGAAATCGAGTACTCCATTGTGCTGCGCGGCTCGTCCGTGACCGGCGTGCGCCGGGTGGAGGCCTCGCTCATCGGGCGGGACGTCGAGGTGACGCCCGCTCCCCGTAACCCTTCGGCCCACCGGCTCGTGCTCGGTGATCACAGCAAGGTGCAGATCTCTTCATGACATCCCCCGCCACCCGGATCCTGGTGACCGGCGGTGCCGGTTTCATCGGCTCGCACTACGTCCGTACGCTGCTCGGCCCCGAGGGCCCCGGTGACGTCGCGATCACCGTGCTGGACAAGCTGACGTACGCGGGCAACCCGGCCAACCTCGACGAGGTGCGCGAGCACCCCGGCTTCTCCTTCGTGCAGGGCGACATCTGCGACGTCGAGCTCGTCGGCAAGCTGATGGCCGAGCACGACCAGGTGGTGCACTTCGCCGCCGAGTCGCACGTGGACCGCTCCATCGACGGCGGCGCGGAGTTCGTCCGCACGAACGTGGTCGGCACCCACACGCTGATCGACGCCGCGCACCGGGCCGGGATCAAGACCTTCGTGCACATCTCCACCGACGAGGTCTACGGCTCCATCGACGAGGGCTCCTGGCCCGAGACGCACCCGCTGCAGCCCAACTCGCCCTATTCCTCGGCGAAGGCCTCCAGCGACCTGATCGCGCTGTCGTACCACCGCACCCACGGCCTGGACGTGCGCGTGACCCGCTGCTCCAACAACTACGGGCACCACCACTTCCCCGAGAAGGTCATCCCGCTGTTCGTGACCAACCTCCTCGACGGCAAGAAGGTCCCGCTGTACGGCGACGGCGGCAACGTCCGCGACTGGCTGCACATCGACGACCACGTCCAGGGCATCGAGCTGGTGCGCACCAAGGGCCGTCCCGGTGAGGTCTACAACATCGGCGGCGGCACCGAGCTGTCCAACCGCGAGCTGACCGAGCTGCTGCTGAAGGCGTGCGGCGCGGACTGGGACACCAGCGTCGAGTACGTCCAGGACCGCAAGGGCCACGACCGCCGCTACTCCGTCGACTGCACCAAGATCCGTGAGGAGCTCGGCTACGAGCCCCGCAAGAGCTTCGAGCAGGGCCTCGCGGAGACCGTGCAGTGGTACCGCGACAACCGCGCCTGGTGGGAGCCGCTGAAGGAGCGGGCGGCCCTGTGAGCGGCGACCGCACCTGGCTGGTCACGGGCGCGGGCGGGATGCTGGGCCAGGACGTCCTGGCCCGGCTGGCCGAGGCCGAGGAGACGGCCGTCGCGCTGGACCGCGCCGCCCTGGACCTCACCGACGCCGACGCCGTCATCCGGGCGCTCGAGGAGCACCGGCCCGCCGTCGTCGTCAACTGCGCGGCCTGGACCGCCGTCGACGACGCCGAGACCCGTGAGGACGAGGCGCTGCGGATCAACGGCGACGGCCCCCGCCACCTCGCCGAGGCCTGCGCCCGCACCGGGGCCGTGCTGCTGCACGTCTCCACGGACTACGTCTTCGCCGGCGACGCCGACGAGCCGTACGCCGAGGACGCCCCCACCGCCCCGCGCAGCGCCTACGGCCGCACCAAGCTGGCCGGCGAGCAGGCCGTGCTGAAAAGCCTGCCGGAGCGCGGCTACGTGGTCCGCACCGCCTGGCTCTACGGCGCCGGAGGCCCCAATTTCGTCCGTACGATGATCAAGCTGGAGGGCGTCAAGGACACCCTCGACGTCGTCGACGACCAGCGCGGACAGCCCACCTGGAGCGCCGATCTCGCCGGGCTGCTGTACGAGCTGGGCCGCGCCGCCCTGGCCGGCGGCGCGCCGGCCGGTGTCTACCACGGCACCAGCTCCGGCGAGACGACGTGGTTCGGGTTCACCCGGGCCATCTTCGAGCGGCTCGGCGCGGACCCCGAGCGGGTCCGTCCGACCACCAGCGAGGCCTTCGTACGCCCGGCTCCCCGGCCGGCCTACAGCGTGCTGGGCCACGACCGGTGGGCCGCGGCCGGGATCACGCCGATCCGTGACTGGCGGGAGGCGCTGACCGAGGCGTTCCCCGCGCTGCTCAAGGCCGAGCGGGGCTGACCCACGCCGTTCCTGTGCAACCTCGCACGGCCGTCGGCGGTCCGAGGTTGCATGAAAAGAGCGCTTGGCGCGGTTGCCGTTCTGCTTCTCCTGCTGTCCGCCTGCGATTCCGGCGGCCCGGCTGAGGGACGAGCACGTCATCCGGGGGTCCGGTCCGACTTCGACGGCGACGGGTACGGCGATCTCGTCGTCGGCGACACGACCGCGACCGTGCACGGGAAGTACGCCGCCGGTTACGCGGCCGTCCTGCGCGGTTCGGCCCACGGCCCCCGGATCAAGAAGCCCCAGGTCGTCACCCAGGACGACCTGGGCTTCGGCAAGGCGGGCGAGGGCGGCGCCTTCGGCAGCGCGGGCACCACCGTGACCGCCGACCTCGACGGTGACGGCAGGGCCGACCTCGTCACCCAGGCGGGCCGTAAGACGCTCTTCGTCGTCTGGGGGAGCGACAAGGGGCCGTCCGGTGCGGCGGCGGCCCGGCTGACGGGATCGCGGCCGCTCGCGGGCGATGTCGACGGCGACGGACACACCGACCTGGTCGTCGGCGGGGCCGAACTCGACGACAACACCGTACGGATCCTGCTGGGCCCGTTCAGCCGCGAGGGCACACCGCGCCGGACCGTCTCCCTCGACCTGACGCCGCCGAGCGATTCCCACTACGCCGTCGGGGTGCCCGCCGCCCTCGGGGACGTCACGGGCGACGGCAAGGACGACCTGCTGGTCAGCTGGTCCATCCTCGCGGACTACGCGCCCGTCGCCCGCGCCACCGTCCTGTACCGGGGGGCGGCCGGCGGAAAGCTGGTCCGGGGACCCCGGCTGCCGGACGGCTTCTACGGTTCGTCCCTGCGGACCGCGGACCTGAACCACGACGGTCACGACGACGTCGTGGCCGGCCTGCCCTGCGAAATGCTCGGCGACACGATGGTTCCGGAAGGGGGAAGCCGGCTGTCCGTCCTGTACGGCGGGACGCTGAAGACGTCACGCATCACCGAGAACACCGCGGGCCTGCCGGTCGGCGGCCCTTTCATGCCCTGCACGTTCGGCGCCGCACCGGCGGTCGGCGACGTGGACGGCGACGGATACGCCGACGTGGTGTTCTCGACCCGGCCCCGGACCGGCCCGGAGGAACTCATCGTGCTCAGAGGGAGCGCCGAGGGGCTGACCACCGAGGGGGCGCGAGCTGTGCCCGGAAGTTCGGCGGTGCTCCAGTACACCTACGGGGACAAGCGGGCCAACCTCGTGGTCGCGGACCAGGGGCAGATCCGGGTGTGGCGCGGCGGATCCCAGTTGCTCGCGTTCCCCGTGTCCGGCCTGGATCTCGGGCCGGGTATCAAGGGCGGGCACGGCGGCGCCTGGCCGCTCGGCTGACACGCGCAGGGGGCCTCGCGGACGGATCCGCGAGGCCCCCTCGGTGACCGGCTCAGCCGCGCAGCTGCGCGTAATAGGCCTGGCAGTCCGCGTACGACGGCAGCAGGCCCTCCGCCTCCGCCTCGGCCAGGGTCGGCGCCGCGGCGTCCTTGTCGGACAGGACGGGCGTCAGACCGGACGGCCATTCGATGCCGAGCTCCGCGTCGAGCGGGTGGATGCCGTGCTCGCGCTGCGGGGCGTACCCCTCGGAGCACAGGTAGACGACCGTCGCGTCGTCGGTCAGCGCCATGAAGGCGTGCCCGAGCCCCTCGGAGAGGTAGACCGAGTGGTGGTCCACGTCGTCCAGACGCACCGCTTCCCACTGCTTGTACGTCGGTGAGCCGACGCGGATGTCGACGATGACGTCCAGCACGGCGCCGCGAACGCACTTCACGTACTTCGCCTGGCTGGGCGGCACGTCCGCGAAGTGGATGCCGCGCAGCGTGCCGCGGCTGGAGACCGAGCAGTTGGCCTGGGCCAGGTTCAGCGGATGGCCCAGGGCCTTCTCGAACTCGCCCCCCTTGAACCACTCGTGGAAGCTCCCGCGGGCGTCCGGAAAGATCTTCGGTTCGAGTATCCAGGCGCCGGCGATGCCGAGCTCCCGCATGGTGATCACATCCTCTTGCTTGTTCGCCGGGTCGAGACCGTGACGCCGGTCAGCCGACCAGCTTCTTCGCCAGTCCCCGGAGCTTCTTGCGGGCCGGCGAGGGCAGCCGGCGGACGACGGGGCCGCCGACGGCGCTCAGCCTGCGGCGGACGTTCTCCTTGCGCCGCCTGGCCAGCGCCGTGCGCACGAGCGCGGGGTCCACGACGGGCAGATCGCTGCTGATCTGCACCTTGCCGTTGCCGCGGACCGTCACCTCGCACAGCTCGAGCGCCTCGTTCTTCTCCCCGTCCAGCTTCGCCGAGAGCTTCCACTCCCCGGCGGGGACGCCCGCCGCCCGCTCGGGCAGCACGATGTGCCCGCGCTCCGCGACCGGACGGACCTCGCCGGGCAGCGTGTAGGAGCGGCCGCCGTCGGAGGTCAGGACCAGGTCGGTCTGGTACGGGGCGGTCACCCCGCGGGTGAACAGGTCGAGCCGGAGCTCCGGCCGCTCGCCGGGCATCCGCTGCACGGGGCGGTTCTCCAGGTACGTGGCCAGCCTCTTGCTGCGGCGGTCCACGTCGAGGGTGAGGTTGCCGTGCGGGTCGGTGAAGTACGGGATGACCGCGCGGGAGGGGGAGCCGAGGAGCGCCGGGAGGCAGTCCTGGTCGACGTGGGGCGCGCGGTCGGCGCCGAGGCGGGCCTTGCGGACCACGCCGAGGCCGCGGACCGGCACCCAGATGTCCCAGAAGCCGCGGGAGACCGGACCGCGGCCCTTGACGCCCTGGGGGCTGACCTGGCCGGTGCCGCGCAGCACGACCTCGCACACACCGTCGCCCAGGTCCTGCACCGCGGCCGTGTACTTCGCGGCGCACGGCCACTCGACCGCGGTCTCCCGGTTGCGCAGCGACATCTCGGCCTTGAAGCCGTCCAACTCGTCGGTGACGTCGACCAGTTCGCCCTCCCCCAGGTAGCCCTCGGTGAGGTCGGGGTGCAGGAGGAGCCGGTCGTCGCGGCGCAGCAGCCGCAGCGGCTCGGCGTCGTCGCCGACGACCAGGCGGGCGCTGACGGTGACGGCGAACTTGCCGTCGCTCTGCCAGGCGACGTCCTCCAGGCGGGCCACGCCCTTGATGGAGCTCATCAGCTTGGCGAAGCGCACCAGGCCCTGCCGGTCGTCGCGGCGCAGCAGGGTGGAGCGGACGCGGGCGAGCGCCCCGAGCCCGTTGTGCACACCGTCGGTCATGTAGGTCTCGGCCAGCGGCTTCACGGCGTCGACCATCTCGTCGAGATAGGCCTCGTCGTACTTCAGGACGCTGGGCTCGCTCAGCCGGCCGAGCATCTCCACCCGGTAGAAGCGCCGCAGCAGCAGGTCGCGGAAGTCGCCGGGCTCGGTGTTGGCGACGACGACGTCGAGGACCTCGCGGAGGTTGCCGTAGTAGCCGGAGGGGACGATGCGGGCCGAGCCGGCGTTGTTGCCGTCGTCACGCTTCGAGTAGTAGTAGCAGGTGTAGCTGCCGAGGATGGAGACGACCTTCGCGGGGAAGTAGGCCTCCATCATGTACAGCTGGTCCTCGAGGCGCCGCTTGCCCTCGGGGTAGGCGATCTTGTTCTCGCGCAGGAACTCCGTGCGGAACATCTTGTGCGGGGTGAGGCTGTCGTACAGCGGGGCGTTGTGGATGGTGCACTTCTCGCGGTCCACGCGGAAGACACCGTGCGGGACGCCGCGGAAGTTGCTGGCCACCTTGCCGATGACGATGTCCGAGCCGTTGCGGTGGCCCATCTCGTAGAGCCGGCGCAGGGCGTCGGAGGCGAGGTAGTCGTCCTGGTCGAGGAACTGGACGTACTCGCCCTTCGCCTCGCCCACACCGATGTTCCTGGGCTTACCGGGCCAGCCGGAGTTCGGGATGCTTATGACCCGGAAGTGCGGGTGCTCCTTCGCGAGGGCCTCGAGCTTCTCCGGGGTGTCGTCGGTCGAGCCGTCGTTCACGAACAGGACTTCGAACTCGTCGGCGGGCAGGGTCTGCCGCACCAGTGAGTCGATGCAGGGCTGGATGTACTTTCCCGGGTTGTACACCGGAATGATGACGCTCACCTTGATCGACATCTGCTGTACCTGTCTCCTGTCCGGAAGCCCTGCGTAGTGTGGCCACGGTGTGTACGGCCGGTGGCCTGTGGGTGTATGTCTGGGGTCACAGCGTAACGGCAGCCGATCCGGGTAGACGCGGCGGCTTCCGGCGCCCCGGACCGCCGTCCTCCCGCCCTGTCCGGACCTGGTTTGACCGTCTCAGGCGCGTCCCCGTACTCTTGACCGTCGGCGTGTCTGTGGACAAGGCCACGCCACATCCCCGTAAACCTCTTCCTCTGTAGCACAGAGTGCCGCGGAGAGGCTGCCCGCGTGCCGGACGGCTGGACTGCGGGGGTGCCGTTCCCGAGCGAGAGAGTGAGATCCGCGTGTACGCCATCGTGCGCAGCGGTGGCCGCCAGCACAAGGTTGCTGTCGGTGACATCGTTGAGGTTGACAAGATTTCCACTGCCAAGGTTGGCGACACGGTCGAGCTCTCGACCCTGCTCGTTGTCGACGGCGACGCCGTGACCAGCGACCCGTGGGTGCTGGCCGGCATCAAGGTCCAGGCCGAGGTCGTGGACCATCACAAGGGCCAGAAGATCGACATTCTGCGCTACAAGAACAAGACGGGTTACCGCCGTCGCCAGGGCCACCGCCAGCAGTACACGGCGATCAAGGTCACTGAGATCCCCGCGGCTGCGAAGTAAGGGACTGAGGAGAGATGGCACACAAGAAGGGCGCATCGTCCACCCGGAACGGTCGCGACTCGAACGCCCAGCGGCTCGGCGTGAAGCGCTTCGGCGGTCAGGTCGTCAACGCGGGTGAGATCCTGGTCCGCCAGCGCGGCACCCACTTCCACCCCGGCGCCGGCGTCGGCCGTGGCGGCGACGACACGCTGTTCGCGCTGCAGGCCGGTGCGGTGGAGTTCGGTACCCACCGTGGCCGCAAGGTCGTGAACATCGTTCCGGTCGCCTGAGCCAGGCTTGGACGCCCAGGCTTAGACACAGACCGAACGCTTCGCGAGGCGGACCTCACTTCCCGTGCGGGAAGGCGGGTCCGCCTTTCGCGTGTTACGTAAGAGACATCCCCGTTCTCCTGGAGGCACCCCCCATGACCACCTTCGTGGACCGCGTCGAGCTGCACGTCGCCGCGGGTAACGGAGGCCACGGCTGTGCCTCCGTCCACCGTGAGAAGTTCAAGCCGCTCGGCGGACCCGACGGCGGCAACGGCGGACGCGGCGGCGATGTGATCCTCACCGTCGACCAGTCCGTCACCACGCTGCTCGAATACCACCACTCCCCGCACCGCAAGGCCACCAACGGCAAGCCCGGCGAGGGCGGCAACCGCTCCGGCAAGGACGGCCAGGACCTGGTGCTGCCCGTCCCGGACGGCACCGTCGTCCTCGACAAGGCGGGCAACGTCCTCGCCGACCTGGTCGGCCACGGCACCTCGTACGTCGCCGCCCAGGGCGGCCGCGGCGGGCTCGGCAACGCGGCGCTGGCGTCGGCCAGGCGCAAGGCGCCGGGGTTCGCGCTGCTCGGTGAGCCGGGGGATCTGCAGGACGTCGTCCTGGAGCTGAAGACGGTCGCGGACGTGGCGCTGGTCGGCTACCCGAGCGCGGGCAAGTCCTCGCTGATCTCGGTGCTCAGCGCGGCCAAGCCGAAGATCGCGGACTACCCCTTCACCACGCTGGTCCCCAACCTCGGTGTGGTCACGGCCGGTTCGACCGTCTATACCATCGCGGACGTGCCGGGACTGATCCCCGGAGCCAGCCAGGGCAAGGGCCTGGGCCTCGAGTTCCTGCGGCACGTCGAGCGGTGCAGCGTGCTCGTGCACGTCCTGGACACCGCGACCCTGGAGTCCGACCGTGACCCCGTCTCCGACCTCGACGTCATCGAGGAGGAGCTGAAGCAGTACGGCGGGCTCGACCGGCGGCCGCGGATCGTCGTCCTCAACAAGATCGACGTACCGGACGGCAAGGACCTCGCGGAGATGGTGCGGCCGGATCTGGAGGCCCGCGGATACCGGGTCTTCGAGGTGTCCGCGGTCGCCCATCTCGGCCTGCGGGAGCTGTCGTTCGCGCTCGCGGACCTGGTGGCGAAGGCCCGGGCGGCGAAGCCCAAGGAGGAGGCGACGCGCATCGTCATCCGCCCGAAGGCCGTCGACGACACCGGCTTCACCGTCACCCGCGAGGACGAGGGACTGTTCCGGGTGCGCGGCGAGAAGCCCGAACGCTGGGTGCGGCAGACCGACTTCAACAACGACGAGGCCGTGGGCTACCTCGCGGACCGGCTCAACCGGCTCGGTGTCGAGGAGGAGTTGATGAAGGCCGGGGCCCGCGCGGGCGACGGCGTCGCCATCGGCCCCGAGGACAACGCGGTCGTCTTCGACTGGGAGCCGTCGATGACCGCCGGGGCGGAGATGCTGGGCCGGCGCGGCGAGGACCACCGCTTCGAGGCGCCGCGACCTGCGGCCCAGCGCCGCCGGGACCGCGATGCGGAGCGGGAGTACGACGACTTCGAGCCGTTCTGAGCGGAGATCGTGTGACCGGGGGCCTGGGACGCACCGTGTCCCAGGCCTCGTCCGCGTCCCGGTCGACTGCTGCACATCGGCCCGCACAAGACCGGCACCGCCGATCGGTCCCTCATCCTCGCCGAGACCGAAATGCTGCGGAATCTTGACAAGGAATTCCGCGGCAATGGCCTCCCGGACGAGCTGTATTCCAGACTCGTACGAAACGGCGCGGTGACGCGTATGAAGAATTCGTGCAGGCCCACCCCGCTCGGTCGAGGCCCGCGCCGAGGATCGGCGCCGAGATGGCGGCCCGGATCACCTGCATGGACGTACGGGTCCTGTGCCGTTACTCACAGCAATTCCGCGGGCGCTCTCGGCGGGGTTCCGGCGGTCACCAGCAGTGCAAGGTGAATGCCAGGTAGCGCGTACATATGCAGTGAACGGCGCTCACCTTGCACAGCGGTAACCGCAAGTGGGACCATTTCCCCGTTCCCTGTCGCCCCAAGGTAGGTCCTCTGTGTCCCAGCACATAGCCAAGCCCCGTACCACCGCAGTGATCCTGGCCGGTGGTACCGGCCAGCGGGTGGGTCTGTCGATCCCCAAGCAGCTGCTGAAGATCGCCGGCAAGGCAGTCATCGAGCACACCCTGACCACCTTCGAGAAGGCGGACTCGATCGACGACATCATCGTGCTGATGGCGCCGGGCTACGTGCCCGACGTCGAGAAGATCGTCGCCAAGGCCGGGTTCACCAAGGTCAAGAAGATCATCGAGGGCGGTTCCACGCGGAACGGGACCACCGAGCGCGCCATCGAGGCCCTCGGCGAGGGTCTGGCGCAGGGCGAGGACCTCAACGTCCTCTTCCACGACGCCGTACGCCCCCTGCTGTCGCAGCGCGTCATCGACGACTGCGTGGTGGCCCTGGAGCGCTACGAGGCCGTCGACGTGGCCATCCCGTCCGCGGACACCATCATCGTGACCCGCACCCACGGCCAGGACGGCGAGTTCATCACGGAGATTCCGGACCGCTCCCGGCTGCGCCGCGGCCAGACCCCGCAGGCCTTCAAGCTCTCCACGATCCGCCGCGCCTACGAGGTCGCCGCCGGCGACCCCAACTTCCAGGCCACGGACGACTGCTCCGTCGTACTCAAGTACCTGCCGGACGTGCCCATCCACGTCGTCGCGGGCGACGAGTACAACATGAAGGTCACCCAGCCGGTCGACGTCTTCATCGCCGACAAGCTCTTCCAGCTCGCCTCCACGGCGGCCCCCGAGCAGAACGGCGACGAGGCGTACCGCGAGCTGCTCACCGGCAAGACCGTCGTCGTCTTCGGCGGCTCCTACGGCATCGGCAAGGACATCTCCGAACTCGCCGAGTCCTACGGCGCCCGTGTGTACGCGCTGGGCCGCTCCACCACCGGCACCCACGTGGAGAACCCGGAGGAGGTCGACGACGCGCTGTCCAAGGCGTACGCGGAGACCGGCCGGATCGACTACGTCGTCAACACCGCCGGTGTGCTGCGCATCGGCAAGCTCGCCGAGACCGACAACGCGACCATCGAGGAGGCGCTGAAGGTCAACTACCTGGCGCCGGTACAGATCGCACGTTCGAGCTACAAGTACCTCGCCGAGACCAAGGGCCAGCTGCTGCTGTACACCTCCAGCAGCTACACCCGCGGCCGCGCCGAGTACAGCCTGTACTCCTCGACCAAGGCCGCGATGGTGAACCTCACCCAGGCCCTGTCCGACGAGTGGGCCGGCGACGGCGTCCGCGTCAACTGCATCAACCCGGAGCGCACCGCCACGCCGATGCGCACCAAGGCCTTCGGCCAGGAGCCCGCGGGCTCGCTGCTGTCCTCCGAGGCGGTGGCGCGCACCTCGCTGGACGTGCTGCTTTCCGAGCTCACCGGCCATGTCATCGACGTACGCCAGCAGGACCCGACGGCGGGTGCCGCCGAGGCGACCGGCTTCGACCAGGCGCTGGCCGCGGTGTTGGACCGTCAGGACGGCGTGTAATAATCGATCACAATTAGCCTTCCGTTATTCAGGCCTCTGCTTTCCGGCGTTAATGCAGTGCATTGACCGGGCGTTCGCAGGGGCCTGAATCCGTAAAGAACAAAACCGGCACTTCCCCTCCCAGAGCAGGTTTTACGTGATATCCACCGCTATTCGCGTCGCCCGGGTGGGCAGCGCGGCCGAGCTGGCCGCGGCGGTCCTCCTGATGCTGGGCTTCCCGGCGATCATGGTGGCCGCGCTCATCCCGAGCGTCTACGCCTTCGCGGCAGCGGCCGCCGTGACATACCTGGCCGACCACTACCTGCACCGCAAGGGCAGCTATCTGATCAACCGGCTGAGCAAGGTGCGAGCCGGTCTCTCGATCCGCTTCCTGATCCGGGAGCTGCTGCTGATCCTGCTGCTGGCCCGGCTGGACCTCGCGAACAACCTGATCTACTACGGCGCGATCGGCTGCTTCATCGCGTTCTACGGCCTCCAGGCCCCGCACGGCGCCGTGGTCACGCTGATCCGCAACCGCCGCCGGATGCCGGTCGCCACCCGCAACGTCGACCTGAAGTCGCGGATCAACATCCCGGACGCGCCGCCGCTGGGCCTGCTCGACCGGTCGGCCGAGAAGATGCTCCACCTCGACCTCGCGGCCGTCGTCGGCATACTGATCTCCGCCGAGGCGGGCTCCTCCGTGGCCGGCTTCATCGGCATCGGCCTCACCCTCGGCCTGGGCAGCCTGTACGTCCTGGCGCTCCTGCCGTACGTCCGCGGCCACAAGATCCCGCCGAACGCCGACAAGGTGCTGGCCGCCGTCGACGACTGGCTGCGCGCGTACAAGCCGGAGACGGTGCTGTACTTCTCCGGTTCCAAGGACTCCGCCTACCAGGTCAACATGTGGCTGGAGACCATGGAGCAGCTGGACTCCCGGCCGCTGATCATCCTGCGCGAGCGGGTCATCCTGCAGAACCTCGCCCCCACCACGGTCCCCGTCATCTGCGTGCCCGGAGGGGTGCACCTGATGAACATGGACCTGTCCACGGTGCGCGTCGCGCTGTACGCCGCGAACGTCGGCAAGAACATCCACCTGCTGCGCGTGCCCACCATGAAGCACGTCTTCATCGGCCACGGCGACAGCGACAAGCTGGCCAGCGTCAACCCGTTCAGCAAGGCCTACGACGAGGTGTGGACCGCCGGCCGCGCGGGCCGCGACCGCTACGCCATCGCCGACGTCGGCGTCCGCGACGAGGACATCGTCGAGGTCGGCCGCCCGCAGCTCGCGCCGATCCGGGGCTGGGAGGGCGTGCCGGAGGGCCGCATCCCGACCGTGCTCTACGCTCCGACCTGGGAAGGCTGGGACGGCGACCCGGGCAACACCTCGATCATGCTCGCCGGCGAGAACATCGTGAAGAAGCTGGTCAAGGCCGACCCGCCGGTGCGCGTCCTGTACAAGCCGCACCCCTTCACGGGCACGGTCCTGCCGAAGGCCGCCGCCGCCCACCGGCGCATCGTCGCCCTGGTGGAGAAGGCCGCCGCCGAGCGCGCCGCCGACTCCCGCTTCACCGCAGACACGGCCGGGCAGGAGAAGGCGAAGGCCGACCTCGTCCGCATCGAGGCCCGGATCGCCGAGCTGGTCGGCGCCGGCGGCGACAAGGCCGACGAGGCCGAGGCCACCCGGGACGGCGTCGTCGACGTCGCCCGGTACGAGGAGGTCGCCCGGCTGCGCGGCGAGTGGAACGAGGCCTACTGGCGCTCGTTCCCGGCGTGGGAGCACCGCGTCATCGAGGGCGCCGAGCCGCGCCTGTTCGACTGCTTCAACGTCTCCGACGCGATGGTCTCCGACATCTCCTCCGTCGTCTCCGACTTCATCGCGAGCGGCAAGCCGTACGCGGTCACCGACTCCGCCGAGCTGGGGGTGGAGGAGTTCAAGCGGCAGAACACCGCCGTGCGCGCCGCGGTGATCCTCTCCAACAAGGCCGCCGAGATGGGCGAGCTGCTGGCCGCCGTACGCGATCCGAAGGCGGACCCGCTGGCCGAGGACCGCAAGGAACTCAAGCAGTACCTCCTCGGCCCGGACGAGCCCACCTCCATCGAGCAGTTCAACACCGCGGTCAAGGAGCTGGCCCTCAAGGCCGACACCCGCAACCTCGGCCAGGAGTCCCGTGCCTCCGCGGCCGGAACCCCCGGCGCCGACGAACTCTCGGACGCGCTGTCCGCCCCACAGCCGGCCCCGCAGCCGCCGACCGTGTGAAACAGGTGAGAAGGGCCCGGTTTTCTGAGGAGTGATCCTCGAAAACCGGGCCCTTCTTACGTATGTCCAGGCAACCGCCCCGAGCGGCCGTCCGTCTAGAAGATGACGAACGAGCCGACTGAGGGGGAACTTCCTGTGACAAGGGGGAAACGTGACCGTGGCGCAGCCTGATGTGAGCGTCGTCATCGGGGCCTACGAGGCGATGCCCTACCTGGTCGAGTGCCTCGCGTCCGTCGAGGCCCAGACCATCGGGGCTGAGCGGATCGAGGTCATCGCGGTCGACGACGGCTCGACGGACGGGACGGGGGACTACCTGGAGCGGTTCGCCGAGCGGGCGGCCATGCCGGTCACCGTGATCCGCCAGCAGAACTCCGGCGGCCCCAGCGGCCCGCGCAACGTCGGGCTCGGCAAGGCCGCCGGGCGGTACGTGTTCTTCCTTGACGCCGACGACCGGCTCGGACCCGAGGCGCTCGAGCGGATGGTCGCGGCGGCCGACCGCAACGGCACGGATGTGGTCCTCGGCAGGATCGAGGGCATCAATCGCTCGGCGCCGCGGATCGCCTGGGAGACCCTGGAGCGCACCGACGTCTTCTCCTCCAGCATCAAGTTCACCCTGAGCGCGCAGAAACTCTTCCGCCGCGCGCTTCTCGAACGGCACGGGATGCGCTTCGACGAGTCGCTGTGGACCGGCGAGGACGCGCTGTTCACCATGGAGGCGTATCTGCGGGCCGACGGCGTCTCCGTGGTCGGCGACCACACCTGCTACTACCTGGTGGGCCGCGACGACGGCAAACACGTGACGAAGACCGGGAGTTACACCCTGCGCTTCGACTCCGCGCGCGCCCTGATGAACCTGATCGCCGAGTTCGTGCCCGCGGGGGAGCGGCGTGACGCGCTCATGGTGCGGCCCTTCCTGATCACGCTGCTGCCGCAGTTCGGGCCGAAGTTCCTCACGGACAGCGAGCAGGTCCGCGGGCACAAGTTCGAACTGGCCGAACCGCTGATGAAGGAGTTCTGGACCAGCACGGTCGCCGGGCGCCTCAAGGTCGAGGAGCGAATACGGCTGCACCTCGTCGCCGAGCAGCAGCCCGAACTCCTCGCCGGGTTCCTGGAGTTCCTGAAGGCGAAGAAGCAGCCGGAGGCGGTCCTCGAACGCAGGGGCCACCACGTCTACTTCGCCTACCCCTACTTCCGCGAGGCCTCGCTCGGCATCCCCGACTCCCTCTACCGCGCCGCCCCCCGCGAGGCCCGGGCCGTACCCGGCTACCGGGAACACACCGCGGCCTCCCTCCTGCGCCGGGCGGTGGGCAAGGCCCGCCGCGCGATGAGCCCCCGGCCCACCCCGGCCGAAACCCCCCGAACCACGACGCCGGGCGGCACGGCGGCGGCGGCCTGACGCCGGTCGTCCTCGCCGCGTGGCATCTGTCCGGGGACTGGACCGGCGCGCGGCGTGCGGCCCCCTTCGCGTAGATTGCGTGGCGGGGAGACCCGAGTGCGCGAGGGGACGGACAAGCAGGTGGCAGGGGTAAGGCAGGGCGTGGCTCAGGCCCGCAGGATCGTGGTCAAGGTGGGCTCCTCGTCGCTGACCACCGCCTCCGGCGGCCTGGACGCCGACCGGGTCGACGCGCTCGTCGACGTCCTGGCCAAGAGCCGCAGCGGGGGAGAGAAGGAGATCGTCCTGGTCTCCTCCGGTGCCATCGCCGCCGGCCTCGCCCCCCTCGGCCTGCGCCGCCGCCCCCGCGACCTGGCCCGCCAGCAGGCCGCCGCCAGCGTCGGCCAGGGCCTTCTGGTGGCCCGCTACACCGCCTCCTTCGCCCGCTACGGCGTCCGCGTCGGCCAGGTCCTGCTGACCAGCGACGACATGAGCCGCCGTGCCCACCACCGCAACGCCTCCCGCACCCTCGACAAGCTCCTCGCGATGGGCGCGTTCCCGGTCGTCAACGAGAACGACACCGTCGCCACCGACGAGATCCGCTTCGGCGACAACGACCGTCTCGCGGCCCTGGTGGCGCACCTCGTCCACGCCGACCTGCTGGTCCTGCTCTCCGACGTCGACGGCGTCTACGACGGCGACCCGGGCAGACCCGGCACCTCGCGGATAGCTCAGGTGCGGGGCCCCGAGGACCTCGCGGGAGTGGAGATCGGCAGCGCGGGCAAGGCCGGCGTCGGCACCGGCGGCATGGTCACCAAGATCGAGGCGGCCGGGATCGCCGCCGCGGCCGGCATCCCCGTGGTCCTCACCAGTGCCGTGCACGCCGCAGAGGCGCTGTCCGGCGGGGACACCGGGACCTACTTCCACATCACCGGCAAGCGCTCCGCGGACCGTCTGCTGTGGCTCCAGCACGCCTCCACCCCGCAGGGCTCGCTCACCCTGGACGACGGCGCCGTACGGGCGGTCGTCGAGCGCCGCAAGTCGCTGCTGCCGGCCGGAATCGCCGCCGTCGAGGGGGAGTTCGTCGCCGGGGACCCGGTGGAGCTGCGCGACGCCCAGGGACGCGCGGTGGCCCGCGGGCTCGTCAACTTCGACGCCAAGGAGATCCCCCAGCTGCTCGGCCGCTCCACCCGGGAGCTCGCCCGCGAACTGGGCGCCGCGTACGAGCGCGAGGTCGTACACAGGGACGATCTGGTGCTCCTGCACCCGTAATTGGACCGAATCGTCCTCCCCCGGTGGTGGACGTTCCGCAAAAGCGTCACGTGGCGGCTCCGGGCCTGCTCAACTTTGTCTCAGGGACACCTTCCGCGCGAGCACTGCTCGACCCTGGGAAAAAGGAGGCCGTCGTGAGACGAGTGCGCCCTGGGACGACGTCCCGCGGTGGCACCGGCGGTACCGGGGGCGCCTCCTCCCGCGCGCCCGGCGAGGAGCGGGCCCTGACCAGCGTGACGGCCGGCGAGCGGTACGAGGAACCGGCCGATCTGCCGCGCCTGTGGCATGTCACGCTCAGCGTCTCCGGCGCCGAGGCTCCCCTGGCGGAGGTCCGGCGCGGTCTCGAGCAGCTCGCCCACGACCATCCCTTCCTCCTGACCAGCAGGTATGCGGGCGACCACGCGGAGATCCGGTACTGGGAGGAGGCCCGCGACCTGCACGACGCGGCCGCGGTCGCCCTGCGGCTGTGGGGCGAGCACCGGCGCACCGCCCAGCTGCCGCCCTGGGAGATCGTCGGCCTGGAGGTCATCGACCGCGAGACCTACCACCAGCGCCTCGCGGAGGGCTACGGCCCGCCGCCGGCGACCCCTGTCGGAGTTCACCCCTTTTGAGACCGTCTCGTTGTTTGGGATGAGCGGTAGACGGGCCCGTCCGGCGCACTACCCTTCCCTCATGACCACGCTTTCGCCGTACGACTCCATGTCCCCGGTCACCCAGGCCGCCTACCGCGCCAAGGCCGCCGCCGCCGACCTCGCCCCGCTGCCGCGCGCGGTCAAGGACGACGCGCTGGGCGCCGTGGCGGACGCCCTGGAGGTCCGTACGAGCGAGATCGTCGAGGCGAACGCGAAGGACATCGCCAAGGCCCGCGAGGCCGGTACCAGCGAGGCCATCATCGACCGCCTCACGCTCACCCCGGAGCGGGTGCGCGCCATCGCCTCCGACGTCCGCGACGTCATCGCGCTGCCCGACCCGGTCGGCGAGGTCGTCCGCGGCTCGACCCTGCCCAACGGCATCGACCTGCGCCAGGTCCGCGTGCCCCTCGGTGTCGTCGGCATCATCTACGAGGCCCGCCCGAACGTCACCGTGGACGCCGCCGCCCTGTGCCTGAAGTCCGGCAACGCGGTCCTGCTGCGCGGCTCGGCCTCCGCCTACGAGTCGAACACCGCCCTGGTGCGGGTCCTGCGGGACGCCGTCGGCGGGGCGGGGCTGCCCGCCGACGCCATCCAGCTCGTGCCCGGCGAGAGCCGCGAGAGCGTCCGCGAGCTGATGCGGGCCCGGGGCCTGGTCGACGTCCTCATCCCGCGCGGCGGCGCCTCGCTGATCCAGACCGTGGTCAACGAGTCCACCGTCCCCGTCATCGAGACCGGCACCGGCAACTGCCACGTCTACGTCGACGCCCACGCCGACCTCGACATGGCCGTCGACATCCTGATCAACTCCAAGGCCCAGCGGCCCAGCGTATGCAACGCGGCCGAGACCCTGCTGGTCCACCAGGACATCGCCCCCGAGTTCCTGCCGCGCGCCCTCGACGCCCTCGCGGAGGCCGGGGTGACCGTGCACGCCGACCCGCGGGTGCTGGCGTACGCGAAGGACACGAAGGCCACCGTCGTCGAGGCCACACCGGACGACTGGGACACCGAGTACCTGTCCTACGACATCGCGGCCGCCGTGGTGGACTCCCTCGACAAGGCCGTCGAGCACATCCGGCTGTGGTCGTCCGGTCACACCGAGGCGATCGTGACGACCTCGCAGCAGGCCGCCCGCCGCTTCACCCAGCTGGTCGACTCCACCACCGTCGCCGTGAACGCCTCGACCCGCTTCACCGACGGCGGCCAGTTCGGCTTCGGCGCGGAGATCGGCATCTCCACGCAGAAGCTGCACGCCCGCGGCCCCATGGGCCTGCCGGAGCTGACCAGCACCAAGTACATCGTCACCGGCGACGGGCACATCCGCCGCTGAGGGAACGGGCACCCACCGGCGGGGCATATGCGCCCGGCACGCGACCTCGCCGCATGAGAGTCGTCTCACCCAGCGGATGAATTTCCCTACCGTCTGCCCAAATTGACCCCCCAGGTCTACTCTGGATCCGTGCCGGAGGACGTGGGGGGCACGCCGTTCCCTGACGGCTGGGAGCCCGACGACGACCACGACCGCGGGGTGTCGGACGAAGAGTTCGCCTCCGTGGTCTTCGACGAGGCCTTCGTACGGGCGGCCGTGGTGCACGAGCCGACCGCCGTCGAACGTCTCCTGGCCGCCGCCCAGGCAAGAGCCGAGGCCTCCGAGGCCGAGGCCCGCCGCGCCCACGCCCGCGGGGAGCGCTACGAGGACGGGTACGACCCCTCCGGGTTCGGCCATGATCCCGACTTCGACGACCTGGACGACACCGACGTCCTCGAAGGCCGCTACGGCGCCCCGGGGACGTACGGCAAGAAGGTCAACTGGCACCGTCCGGTCGCCTGGATGCTGGCCATCGTGATGGGCATCGGCATGGTCGCGCTGGCCTTCACCGCGGTCTACCGGGGCGCCTCCTCCAGCAACCGGGACCAGGTGCCGCCGCCCGCCTCGACGGGCCTGGAACAGGGCAGCGCCGCTCCGCCCTCCGCTTCCGCCGACACCTCCCCGCCCGCGGTCTCGGTGATCCCGCGCACTCCCTGAGCGGCCGCTTCGCGGACTCTGCCGGTTCTGGTGAGAACCTGTCAGAAGTTGTCGCGCACCAGGGCGTTTACCGGGGCTTCCCAAGACCTACCCTGAAGGTATGGGCGGGCCTGGAGACCCACCTGAGGGGACACCCGAGGGCGCCCCCGGAGGTGGAGAGGACGAGTACCGATCCGTCGTCTTCGACGAGTCGTTCGTCCGCGCTGCCCGCCTCCAGGAGTTCTCCGCGCAGGAGCGCATGGCCGACCACGCGCCCGCCGTACGGCGCCGCCCGCCCCTCCACCGGGGCCTGTCCCGGCAGGCCCTCATCCTGGTTCTGCTGATCGCCGTCGCCTTCGGGACGGCGATCTACATGGGTGTACGGCACCCCTACCAGACGCCCGCCGACCGCCGGCCCGTCGAACCCCTGCGGATGACGGTCATACCGCTCTCCCCGCAGGGCAAGGTGCCCGGGGCGGCCGATCCCGAGTACCTGTTCGCGCACAGCCCCGCCGCGCAGTTCCGGGTCGGCGCCGAGGGCATACCGCTGCCGCCCACGCGCCGAACCGCGCACTTCTCCGACAGCCAGGTGGTCGCCGCCCTGACCACTGCGAAGGACTACATCGTCCGCTCCTCGCTCTACCCCGAGGTGATCGGCGGCCAGGAAGTCCGCTCCGTGCGCGTCATGCTCGACGGCGACCAGCTCGACCAGTTCGACCAGAGCTTCGCCCGCCCGACCCCCGACGGGCGCCATCAGCCGACCGGCTGGCTGGTCCGCTTCGACCAGACCCGCGCCGAGCTCGCGGACCCCAGGATCCGCGTCGAGGGCAGCCTGCAGGCCGCCGAGACCGACTCCGCCACCCTCGAGGTGACCGCCGACCACACCTTCGTCTACGCGCTGAGGCCGACCGGCTCCGCCGCGAAGGCCCCGGCGTCCCTGTTCACCGTCCGGCGCGAGCTGCACTTCCGCTTCGACCGCGACGACCTGCGGCTGCACCAGGCCCAGCTGACCGTCTCCTACGTCCAGGCCGGGCCGCTGTCCTGCGCCGAGGACTCCACCAACCACCTCCACCCGTTGCTGGCCGGCCAGACGGCGAAGTCGGGCGGCCCGGCCGGCACCGACCCGTACGCGACGGGCGGCACGACGGCCCTGTGCGGCACGCTCGCGACCAGCGCGCTGCCCAAGGTCTGAGCGAGATGGGAACGGCCGACGGGGAGTCCCCGCCCCGTCGGCCCCTTCCGGTCCGGTCAGTCCTCGGTGCGCGGCGGAGTGTCCGTCGGCGGCTCGTCCTGCGGGCGGTCCTCGCCCTGTGACGGGCTCGTGAAGCCGTCGAAGCCGCGCCGTACGCGGCCGCCCAGGCCCCCCGCCCCGCCGGCGATGTCGCTGACCAGCTTCATCAGCGGGTCCTTGGAGCTCTTCACATTGCTGGCGTAGCTCGCCGCCGACTCACGGAAGGAGTCGGAGACCGAGGTGTCCTTGTCCTCGTCGCGCCGCGGGTAGTGGCCGTCCATGATCCGCTGGTAGTCCCGGGTCTCGGACCACTTCTTCAGCTCGGCCGCCCGGATGGTGGTGAACGGGTGGGAGCGCGGCAGCAGGTTCAGGATCTTCAGCACCGAGTCGCGCAGATCGCCGCCCGCCTCGTACTCGTCGGCCTGCTTCAGGAACGCGTCCACGTTCATCTCGTGCAGGTGGTTACCGCCCGCGATCTTCATCAGACCGCGCATCGAGGCCTTCAGGTCCTGCCCCACCAGCAGCCCCGCCCGGTCGGCGGACAGCTCCGACTTGCGGAACCACTCCCGCAGCGCCGTCACGATCGCCATGATCGCCAGCGTGCCCAGCGGGATCCAGGCGACCCGGATCGCCAGGTTGGTCAGGAACAGCAGGATCGTGCGGTACACCGCGTGCCCGGACAGCGCGTGGCCCACCTCGTGGCCGATGACCGCCCGCATCTCCTCCTCGTCGAGCAGTTCGACGAGGCCGGTGGTGACGACGATGATCGGCTCGTCCAGGCCGATGCACATCGCGTTCGGCTGCGGGTCCTGGTTGACGTACATCGGCGGGACCTTCTCCAGGTCCAGGATGTAACAGGCGTCCCGCAGCATGTCGTTGAGGTGGGCGAACTGCTGGTCGGACACGCGCACCGAGTCGGACAGGAACAGCAGCCTCAGACTGCGCTCGGGCAACAGCCCGCTGAGCGCCTTGAAGACCGTGTCGAAGCCGCTCAGCTTGCGCAGCGCCACCAGCGCGCTGCGGTCCGCCGGATGCTCGTACGCACGGGAGGAGATCCCCGGGAAGCGCCGGCGCTGCCTGCTCGGTACGTGCTCGTGTCCGTTGTGCTCGTGGCCGTCGTCGGACATGTCTTCCCCCACATGCTTGTAGTGGCCCTTTGCGGACCCTTGTGCGGCCCTTTGCGCCCCCGAAGCAAGGCCCAGCCTAGGCGGAGTTACCGTGGACGGGCACCACACCGAAGGAGAGTCCCGCACCATGGAGCACATCCCAGCAGCCGCCTGGCTCGCCGCGGCCGCCAGCGCCCCTCAGCACCAGGGATCGGGGTACCTGCTCCGGGTCGTGCTGGTGGTGATGATCCTGGGCTGCGCGTTCACCGGGTGGTTCCTGCTGCGGGGCTACAAGCGGAAAGACGACTGAGGACCGCCGGGAGTTCCCCGACGGAGGAGTCGGCGTGATCGCCGCCACGGCTCCCGCTTACGATGGGCCGACATCTTTCCCCGCCTACCGGATAGGTCCCGCCGAAGATGAGCCTCCACACCACCGCCGCGCACCTGGTCACCCTGGCCGAGGCCGAGGGCGGCAACCACGACAGCCTCAACCCCGCGATCACCGGTGGCGGCGCCCTGGTCCTCCTGCTGCTCCTGCTGTGGATCACCACCCGCTTCAACCGCGACCGCTGAACCCGTCGTCCCCCCGAAGCGGGGCATCCCGGGCAGCCGCCGAACCAGGCGCTCAGGTCGGGCCGGTAGGGTCTGCACGCATGGGAGAGCAGGACATGCCTACCGGTCCGGCGAAGGACACGTCGAGCGGCACCGAGACCCGTCGGCCGAGCGGACCGGGCAACGGACCGTCGAACCCCGGCAAGCGCCGCCTCGGCGTCATGGGCGGAACGTTCGACCCGATCCACCACGGGCACCTCGTGGCGGCCAGTGAGGTCGCCGCGCAGTTCCACCTGGACGAGGTGGTGTTCGTCCCGACCGGACAGCCCTGGCAGAAGAGCCACCGCACGGTGTCCCCGGCCGAGGACCGCTATCTGATGACGGTGATCGCCACCGCCGAGAACCCGCAGTTCTCGGTCAGCCGCATCGACATCGACCGCGGCGGCCCGACCTACACCGTGGACACCCTGCGCGACCTGCGGGCCCTCAACCCCGACACCGACCTCTTCTTCATCACCGGCGCCGACGCCCTCGGCCAGATCCTCACCTGGCGCGACTCGGAGGAGCTGTTCTCCCTCGCGCACTTCATCGGCTGCACCCGCCCGGGCCATCCCCTGACCGACCACGGCCTCCCGGAGGGCGGCGTCTCGCTGGTGGAGGTTCCCGCGCTGGCCATCTCCTCCACGGACTGCCGTGCGAGAGTCGCCAAGGGCGACCCCATCTGGTACATGGTGCCGGACGGCGTCGTGCGCTACATCGACAAGCGCGAGCTGTACCGCGGCGAGTGAACCGAGAGGGGCACCGGTGAACGACCGATACGACGCGGGCTACGGCGGCGACCAGGACAACCAGGACAACCAGTACGAGCTCGTGGGCTACGACGAGTACGGCCGGCCCGTGTACCAGCAGGTCGCCCCGCAGCAGGCGCCCCAGCAGCCGTACGACCCGTACGCGCAGCAACAGGGCTACGGCTACGACCCGTACGCCACCGGCCCGCAGCAGCCCCCGGCGTACGACCCCTACGGCACCGGCCGGCAGCCGTACGCCCCGTCCTACGACCCGTACGGCGCCGGTACCGCCCAACCGGCCGCGCCCGCCGCCCCGTACGACCCCTACGGGCAGAGCGCGAGCAGCGGGCAGCAGCCGCGGGTCGCCGAGCAGACCGCCCACATCCCGCAGCAGGCCGGCCCGGCGGAACCCGAACGGGACGACACCGGGGCCCCCGCCGAACGGGACTACCGCACCGAGCAGTTCGCCTTCGTCGAGCAGCCCGACGGTGACTCCGAGGACGTCATCGACTGGCTGAACTTCACCGAGAACCGCACCGAGCGCCGCGAGGAGGCCAAGCGCCGCGCCCGCAGCCGCCTCGTCGCCCTCGTGGTGGCCCTGGCCCTGGTCGCGGTCGGCGGCGTCGGCTACCTCTGGTACGCCGGGAAGCTGCCCGGGCTGTCCAAGTCCGGCGCCAAGAAGGGCACGGCGACGGCCGCGGGCGCCCAGAACCGTGACGTGATCGTCGTCCACCTGCACAACACCGCGAAGGGCGGCACCTCCACGGCGCTGCTCGTCGACAACACCACCACCAAGCAGGGCACCACCGTGCTGCTGCCCAACTCCCTCTCCCTGACGGACGACACGGGCAACGCGACCACGCTCGCCAAGTCCGTCGAGGACGACGGCTCCTCCGGCACCCGCGACGCCCTCGACACGGTCCTGGGCACCAACATCGAGGGCACCTGGCGGCTGGACACGCCCTATCTGCAGAACCTGGTCGACCTCGTCGGCAACATCGACATCGACACCGACGCGGACGTGCCGGACCCGAGCGCCAAGAAGAAGGGCAGCGCACCCCTCGTCCACCGCGGCAAGGACCAGACCCTCAGCGGGAAGATGGCCGTCGCCTACGCCACCTACCGCGCCTCCGGGGAGGCCGAGAACGCCCAGCTGGAGCGGTTCGGGCAGGTCATGCAGGGCGTGCTGCGCAAGATGTCCTCCGACCCCTCGGGCGCCACGACGACCGTCCAGACCCTCGCGCAGATCCTCGACCCGTCGCTGACCGACAAGGACCTGGGCAGCTTCCTCGCCAAGCTCGCCGACCTCGCCAAGGAGGGCGATTACAAGACCGCCCTGCTGCCCGTGCAGAACGACGGCACGCTCAGCGCCCAGGCGAGCGCGAGCGTGGTCAAGGACGTCCTCGGCGGCACCGCCAAGAGCCCCGACCAGGGCTCCGCCGTCCGGGTCTCGGTGCAGAACGCCAGCGGAGTGAAGGACAACACCGAGAAGACCCGCGTGACGCTCGTCAACGGCGGCTTCACCTTCATCGACGGCGGCACCGCCGCAGGCGCCTCGGCCACGTCCAAGGTCGTCTACTCCGACGCCGCCGACAAGGACAACGCCACCGAGGTCGCCAAGACCCTGGGCCTGCCCACCGGCTCCGTGAGCAAGGGCCAGACCGGCGCGAACGCCGACGTCTCGGTGGTCCTCGGCAAGGACTACAAGCCGTCGTCGGCCTCCTAGTCACCCGGCGGGCGCCCCACGTGATCCCTTAATCACGTGGGGTGCGCCCGGCGGTCCGTGAGACCCTTGGTGTCAAGTGACCGCCGACCGAAAGCCACGTAGTGACCGCCACCGACCGCTCCATCGAACTCATCCACACAGCCGCACAGGCGGCCGCCGACAAGCTCGCGCACGATGTCATCGCCTACGACGTCAGCGACGTCCTGTCGATCACGGACGCCTTCCTGCTGGCCTCCGCGCCCAACGACCGCCAGGTCAAGTCGATCGTCGACGAGATCGAGGAGCGGCTGCAGAAGGAACTCGGCGCCAAGCCGGTGCGCCGCGAGGGCGACCGCGAGGCCCGCTGGGTACTGCTCGACTACGTCGACATCGTCGTCCACGTGCAGCACAGCGAGGAGCGTGTCTTCTACGCCCTGGAGCGGCTGTGGAAGGACTGCCCCGAGCTGGAGCTGCCCGCCGACGCCAAGGCCACCCGCGGCAAGGGCGAGGAGCACGCCAAGCTGCGGGCTGCCGAGGAGGCGGCCGACCTCGGCGGTGAGTGGTGATGAGCGCCACCGGTGAGGTGTCCGCCGGCCGCCCCGGGCGGGGCCGCCGCGTCATCCTGTGGCGGCACGGCCAGACCTCGTGGAACGTGGAGCGCCGCTTCCAGGGCAGCACGGACGTGCCGCTGACCGAGGCCGGGCTGGCCCAGGCGCGCCGGGCCGCCCGGCTGCTGGTCTCCCTCGCGCCGGACGCGATCGTCGCCTCCGACCTCCAGCGCGCCGCCCACACGGCGGCCGAGCTCGCCGCGTTCACCGGCCTGGAGGTCACCCACGACGAGGGCCTGCGCGAGACCTACGCGGGCGTCTGGCAGGGGCTGACGCACGAGGAGATCATCGAGCGGTACGGCGAGCAGTACGCCGCGTGGAAGCGCGGTGAGCCGGTCCGCCGGGGCGGCGGCGAGCTGGAGACCGAGGTGGCCGACCGGGCCGCCCCCGTGGTGCTCCGGCACGCCGAGAAGCTCCCCGACGACGGCACGCTCGTCGTGGTCAGCCACGGCGGGACGATCCGCACCACCATCGGGCGCCTGCTCGGTCTGGACTCCCACCACTGGGAGAGCCTCGGCGGTCTCTCCAACTGCAGCTGGTCGGTCCTGGGCGAGGGCGCCCGCGGCTGGCGGCTCCTCGAGCACAACGCCGGCACTCTGCCGGAACCGGTGCTCGGCGACGACGACTGAGCGGATTTCACTTTCCGGCAGGTCGCAGGCTAAAGTTCTTCTTGTTCACCCCGCCGAGCGGGGAGAACGAGGGAACACGGGGCTATAGCTCAGTTGGTAGAGCGCCTGCATGGCATGCAGGAGGTCAGGAGTTCAATTCTCCTTAGCTCCACAAGCTCCACAAAGGAATCCCGTCTCCGTCAGGAGGCGGGATTTCTCGTTGGCCACACCCGCTCACGCCGCTCCCGCAGCAGCGCCACCTTCTCCCGTGCCGCCTCGTCCTCGGGCGTGTAGACGACGATGCGGCACTCCGGCATCCCGTCGATCTGGAGCGACTGCGAGGCCATCCGCAGTTCGCCCACCGCCTCATGACGGAACGTCTTCACCCGCGGCCCCGGAGGTGTCACCTCGCCGCTCGCCCACAGCCGGGCGAAGTCGGGACTGGCCTCCGACAGTCCGCTGATGAACCCCTCCCAGGCCGGCTCGCCCACATGGCGGCCGTACCAGGACCGCAGCGTCGCCACCATCAGCGGCAGCTCGCGGTCGCGGTACACCACCGGGCAGACCTCCTCCGGCAGCGTGAACAGCGTCCACAGCACGTTCGGCACGCCGATCCGGGCCGTTTCCGGCACCAGGAACAGGGCGCGGTAGGCGGCGTTGGTGGCCAGGATGTCGTACCGCGAGCTGTAGACCACCGCCATGAGCGGGTCGAGGGCGTCGATGATGCCCTGCACCTCCGGCCCGACGGACCGCGTCAGCCGCTCCGGGACCGGTTCGAAGGGCACCTCCGCCAGCCGGTACAGATGCTCCCGCTCCGGCGGGTCCAGCCGCAGGGTGCGCGCCACCGCGTCCAGGACCTGCGCGGAGGCGTTGATCGGGCGGCCCTGCTCCAGCCAGGTGTACCAGGTCACGCCGACACCGGAGAGCTGGGCGACCTCCTCGCGGCGCAGGCCCGGTGTGCGGCGTCTGAACCCCGGGGGCATGCCGACGTCCCGCCGGAGTCACCCGGGCCCGCCTCGTACGCAGGAAGGCGGCCAGCTCCGGCCGCTTGCGATGTGTCGTCGTCATCGTCACGTCCCCCGTCACGTCCCCGTCGTACACCCATCCTCAATGCCGGGCTTGTCCGCTGCCAGGTGCTGTCAGTACCAGCATCGGCGGGCTCTCGGCACCGGTACCGAGACGTCGTCAGGCTCGACGGCATGACGACGACCACGCCCGGGACGGGGCCGGGTTCCGTCCCGGCTCCACACCCCGCACCCAGTAAAGCCCCCGCCACTGACAAACGGTCCCGGCAGCTGCTCGCGCTGGTGCTCGCCGCCCAGTTCATGGCCCTGCTCGACGTGTTCATCGTGAACGTCGCGGCCCCCACCATCGGCACCGAACTCCACGCCTCCGGCTCCGACTTGCAGCTGGTCGTCGCCGGATACGCCATCACGTACTCGGTGCTGCTGATCACCGGCGCCCGCCTCGGCGACCGGCTGGGACACGGCCGGGTCCATCTCGCCGGGCTCGCCCTGTTCACCGCCGCCTCGCTGGCCTGCGGACTGGCTCAGGGGGCGACCGAACTCATCGTGTTCCGGCTGGTGCAGGGCGCCGGATCGGCCGTGATGATCCCGCAGGTGCTCAGCCTGATCCAGCGCACCTTCACCGGCGAGGCCCGGGCCCGGGCGCTCGGCGCGTACTCGGCGGTCATCGCCGTCGGCGCCGCCGCCGGGCAGGTCGTCGGCGGACTCCTGGTGAGCGCCGACCTGTTCGGCACGAGCTGGCGGCCGGTGTTCCTGGTGAACGTGCCCGTGGGCCTCGTCCTGCTGGCCGTCGGAAGCCGGGTCCTGCCGGCCAGGGACTCGGCCGCACCGGAGCGGGCGCGCGGTCTCGACCTTCCCGGTCTGCTGCTGCTCGGCGCGGCCGTGTCGCTGTTAACGGTGCCGCTGGTGCTCGGCCAGGAGCAGGACTGGCCGCTGTGGTCCTGGCTCTCCCTGGCCTGCGCGGCGGTCCTCTTCGCGCTGTTCAGCCGTTACGAGTCCGGCCTTGCCCGGCGCGGCGGCGCCCCGCTCATCGCCCCGCGGGTGCTGCGGCAGCCCGGCATGGGCCTGGCGGTGTTCCGCATCCTGGCGGTCATGGCCGTCAACGGCGGCTTCCTGTTCGTGCTCACCCTGCACGTCCAGGGCGGCCTCGGATACAGCGCCCTGCGCGCGGGCCTCGGCTTCGCGCCGACGGCGGTCGTCTTCGGCGTCGTGGGACTGACCTGGCGCTCCTGGCCCGCGTCCTGGCAGCGGCTGCTGACGCCGGCCGGGTTCGTGCTGACCGCCCTGTCCGTGATCGGCGTGGGGCTGCTGCTGAAGGGCGGCGACGACGGCGGGGCCGCGCTGTACGCGGCGTACGCCGGTGTCGGCGTGGGCATCGCGCTCGGTTTCAGCCCGACCCTGACGCGCGCGCTGGCCACGGTCCGGCCGGAGGACGCGGCGGACGCCAGCGGGCTGCTCGCCACGGTCGCACAGCTGGGACAGCTGACCGGAGTCGCCGCGTTCGGCACACTGTTCCTGAACCGGCTTGAGTCACTTGGGGCCCCGGGGGCGTATACCTCTGCGGAGGCGCTTCTGGCGTGCATGTTCGCGCTGGCCGGTACGGCCGCGGTGGGTGCCGTGTCCGGACTGGTACTGAGGCGTCGCTGACCGTATCGGCCCGGCCGTGGCAGAATCAAACGGCCGGAAGGGGGCGCGGCCCGACGGGAGGGAGCAGTGATGCCTGCGAGCATCCTCGAGGAGGACGGCCACCTCCTCGAAGCGGCGTCGACACGGGACACGGTCACCCGCCTGAGCTGCCCTTCCTGTGGTTCCGCCCACGTCGCGCAGGTTCTCGGCGACAACGGCGGGATCTCCTACGTGTGCACGGCCTGCGGCCACAGCTGGAGCTGATCGATGGGTGCACACAGGCGGAAGTGCGACTGGTGCGGCAGTGGTACGCCCATCGTCCGCGACATGGAACCGGTCAATCCCGACTACCAGTACTGGTGCGAGGAATGCGCGCGGGCGCTGATCATAAAGGGCGACCCGATCGAGACCTACCGCGAGCTGGAGGGCGAGCCGATCTACGGCCGTCTTCTGGAGGAACACTGCACGCTCAAGCGGTTCTACTCGTTCGTCACGGCCTGACCCCCGTCCCGCGCGGGGGCCGGGGGCAAACGATTTGGTGTTCCACCCGGTCGACCGTGTAATGTTGGCGTCGCCGCCGGGGAAACCGGGCGGAACACACCGCAAGGGGCTATAGCTCAGTTGGTAGAGCGCCTGCATGGCATGCAGGAGGTCAGGAGTTCAATTCTCCTTAGCTCCACAGCAGATCCCGCCGGATCATCACGATCCGGCGGGATCTTTTCTGCGTTCAGGGGGAGTTGGCTTCCGGGGAGTCGGCGCAAACGGAAGGGCCGCCCGGTCGGGCGGCCCTTCTACGCGTGCGTGCGGCTCAGCGGCCCAGGGCGCGCCGTCCGCGGCCCTGGGAGAGGACCGGCAGGTTCCGGGCGGGGGTGCGGTCGCGGGGCGACTCCTCCTCGATGCGCAGGGCGAGCGCCGGGCAGCGGCGCACCGCGCGCACCGCCTTGGCCTCCGCGTAGCGCGGCACCTGCGCCTGGGCGACGGTCGGGAAGCCGTCGGCCCCCAGCTCGAAGACCTCCGGGAGGATGTCCGCGCACAGCCCGTGGCCCCGGCACAGCGTCCAGTCGACGTAGATCTTCTGGCGGCTGGCACCGTTGTCGTCGGGGGCCTCCGCGCCGCCCGGGATGCCCGTCGGCATCTTGCCGCCCTCGAAGAGCGGCAGAACGCCCTCCACGGGCCGTCCGCAGCCGTTTCCGAGGACATGGGCGGCCAGGTCGTCGGTGAACGCCTTGATGGTCGACTCCAGGAACATCGCGGAGCCGTCCGGGTGCGAGCACGCACCGCGCCGCTTGACGTTCTTGGCGACCTGCTTCAGGGCCTCCAGAGCGGCCGGACCGCCGCCGTTGATGATGTCCTCCATGCCGCGCGCGGCGGCCGGCAGACCGAGGTAGCAGGGACCGCACTGGCCCGCGCTCTCCTCGGCCAGCCACTGCGCCACCCGCAGTGACTCGCCGAGCGGGCAGGTCTCCTGACTGATCGGCAGGATCGCGCCGGCGCCCAGCGCGCCGCCCACCGCGTCCAGGGAGTTGCGGGAGATGACCGCCTCGTTGACGGTCGCCGCGTCGATCCACTTGCCGTGGTAGCCGCCGGTCAGCACACCCTGCGGGACCGGCGGGGCACCGGCCAGCTGCAGCACGTAGCGCAGCGGCACGCCCGTGGGGACCTCGATCACCATGGGGCGGGCGACCGCGCCGGAGACGGTGAGCATGACGGTGCCCGGCTCGTCGTACAGGCCGGTGTTGCCGTAGCGCTCGGGGCCGATGCGGGCGGCGATGGCCAGCTGGGCGAAGGTCTCGGCGTTCGACAGCAGCGTGGGCGCGCCACCGACGCCGTTCTGCGAGGCGCTGACCTTGCGGCCGGGCGGGATCGCCGGGCCGCCGTCGATCGACCGGATCAGCGACGCGGCCGCGCCGGTGACCATGCGGACCGGGTTGCGCTGGACGAACGCCTTGAGGGCCGAGCGGCGGCTGTTGCTCAGGCCGCGTTCGGCGAGGGCGGCCTCCATGGAGCGCTGGGTGGACTCCCGGGTGACGCCGATCACGAGCGTGCGGGCGCCCAGGGCCTCGGCGCACAGCAGCGCGCCGTCCAGGATGAGGTGCGGGGCACGGTTGATGAGCACCGTGTCCTTGCGGCAGGCCGGCTCGTCCTCGCTGCCGTTGACGACCACGACGGGCCGCACACCGCGCTTGATCGCCGCTTCGGCGACCGAGCGCAGCTTCTTGTGGAAGGGGAAGCCCGCGCCGCCGCGGCCCTTCAGACTGATGTTCTCGGCGAGCTTGGCGAGTGCCTCGCCGCCGAGGGGGTCGAGCGGCCCGTGCACCTTGAGGTGCATGGGCAGATCGAGTCTTTCGACAAGGTCGAAGCCCGACGTGAGCTGCGGAAGACCGACCACGCGGACTTCTGGAACGTCGGGCAGGGCCTCGTTCACCTATAGCCTCCGGAAGGCGTGTTCCAAGGTTCGCCCGAACCCGATGCGTCGAACGACTCACCGGGAGGTTGATTGGCGGGACCGCTGTTGTACGTGTCGTTCGGGTTGTACGTCCCGTAGAGGTTGTTTGTCTCACCGGTGTCGTACACATCACTGTTCCGGTACGCAGCGGTGCCCGAATTGCCATAGGCCGGGATGTTGTATCCCGTGTCCTGCATCGGGTCGTACGCCGACGGGGGCGCCTCACCGACCGGCGGCGGCGTGGGGACCGGCCAGGTGCCCGAGGTGCTGCCGCCGTTGTCCACGCGCGGGATGCCCCCCGTGCCCTGCATGTCCATGGGCAGGTCCATGCGGGCCGTCTGGTCGGCTCCGTAGGGCTGCTGGGCGCGCTGCTGGGGCGTGACGGCGCGGTAGGCGGCCGCGAAGCCGCCGGTGGAGTCCGGGGTCATGGTGCGCGAGGAGCCGGTGTCGTAGAAGCCGGCGGTGGCGGGGGAGGGCCCCGTGTCCATGGGCGCCTGGCGCGGCGGGCGGGCCTCGTAGCCCGGCAGCGCGGAGGAGGCCTCGGCCACGCGCGCGCGGCTGGACTCGAGATCGTCCCGGACGGGCATCGGCTCGTTGCCGAGCATCATGGCGAGCCGGTCGGCGACCTTGCGCTTGAACGGGCGCGGGGCCGAGCGCAGGGCGAGGGCCGCGGCCACGGCGACCACGCACAGCTCGTACGACACCATGAAGAACGGCTTCGCCGGACGTCCCGCGTACAGGCCGTGGATCAAGGCCGCGCACCAGGACGGATAGGCCAGCATGTGCATGGCACGCCAGCGGGCGGCGACCGGCGCGGGGGAGGCGAACTGGTTGCGCAGCGCGCCGGTGACACCGACGAAGATCATCAGGTAGGCGGCCAGCGAGCCCATGCCGATGAGCGTGGCGCTGCCGGGGTTCGCACCGCCGCCGGTGAACACCATGCCGAAGGGGATCAGGGCCGCGACCCAGCCGGCGTGGTCCAGCGCGATCTTGACGCCGATGTGGACGATCAGGAACGCGATGGACGCGACGGCGGTCACCCGGTGGATGCCCTGCGCCACGATCCGCTGGCGGATGTTGAGGATGAGCCGGTCCTGGGCCACCAGGCCCCAGATCACCGAGCAGGTGAGCAGGACGAGCGACAGCACGCCCGCACCGAAGTTCAAAAACTGCTGCAGCCAGTCGCCGCCGGCCAGCACGACTATGGGTATGAGCAGCAGGACGACAGCCGTCGCCACCCCATAGGCCGACCGGCCGGGCTTGGGGAGCGAGCTGTTACTACGACGAGGGTTCATGGGGGCAACTCCGAGCAGTTTCGGGAAAGCGGTCCCGCTGCCGAACTCTAAGTGGCGCCATACCGATCGGTACGAGGTTTGAGTTATTGCGCTGTTACCTAAGGACAGCGCAGTCGTTGTGATGTCCGGGTGTCGGGTGTTACGCGAAGTAACTTTGACCGTGATTCAGTTGTGGCACCGGACGTGCGCCCGGTGCCAAGGACCCATACGGAAGCGCGTCGCATCGTGCTCAAGCGCTGCGGTACCCTAACGCCATGCGTGCCGTACGCCTTCTGCTTAGCGGGCCGCGCTGATCAGTCCCGACCACCGGGCGGACCGGATGGTCGGAGTCGGCGCGGCGTCCCCTCCTGTGCGAGGGGATTTTTCGTTTTCGGCAACGAGCAGCCGCTGGCAGAGACGACCGATGGAGCTTGAGGATCATGAGCGAGACGAACCCCGCTGCCACCGCCGAGGTGGTCGCGCCGCACCGCTACACGGCCGCGATGGCGGCCGAGATCGAGGCACGCTGGCAGGACTTCTGGGACGCCGAGGGCACGTACGCGGCGCCGAACCCGAAGGGTGACCTGGCCGGCGACCCGGAGGTCGTCGCCCGCCCCAAGAAGTACATCATGGACATGTTCCCGTACCCCTCCGGTGCGGGCCTGCACGTCGGCCACCCCCTGGGCTACATCGCCACCGACGTCTTCGCGCGCTTCCAGCGCATGACGGGCCACAACGTCCTGCACACCCTGGGCTTCGACGCCTTCGGCCTGCCCGCCGAGCAGTACGCGGTGCAGACCGGCACGCACCCGCGTGTCTCCACCGAGGCCAACATCGAGAACATGAAGGTCCAGCTGCGCCGGCTGGGCCTGGGCCACGACAAGCGCCGGTCGTTCGCCACGATCGACCCGGAGTACTACAAGTGGACCCAGTGGATCTTCCTGCAGATCTTCAACTCCTGGTACGACGACGAGGCGGACCGGGCCCGTCCGATCTCCGAGCTGATCGCCCAGTTCGAGACCGGTGAGCGCGTCGTACCGGGCCACACGCGCGCGTGGCACGAGCTGAGCGCCACGGAGCGCGCCGACGTCCTGGGCGGGTTCCGGCTGGCCTACGCCTCCGACGCGCCGGTCAACTGGTGCCCGGGCCTGGGCACCGTGCTGGCCAACGAGGAGGTCACCGCCGACGGCCGCTCCGAGCGCGGCAACTTCCCCGTCTTCAAGGCCAAGCTGCGCCAGTGGAACATGCGCATCACCGCCTACGCCGACCGGCTGCTGCGGGACCTGGAGGCGCTGGACTGGCCCGAGGCGATCAAGCTGCAGCAGCGCAACTGGATCGGCCGCTCCGAGGGCGCCCGCGTCGACTTCCCGATCGACGGCGAGCGCATCACGGTCTTCACCACCCGCCCGGACACCCTGTTCGGCGCCTCCTACATGGTGCTGGCCCCGGAGCACCCGCTGGTCGAGAAGTTCACCCCGGCCGCCTGGCCGGAGGGCACCCACGAGGTGTGGACCGGCGGTCACGCCACGCCCGCCGAGGCCGTCGCCGCCTACCGCGCGCAGGCCGCCTCCAAGTCCGACGTGGAGCGGCAGGCCGAGGCCAAGGACAAGACCGGTGTCTTCATCGGCGCCTACGCGACCAACCCGGTCAACGGCGAGCAGGTCCCGGTGTTCATCGCCGACTACGTGCTGATGGGCTACGGCACCGGCGCGATCATGGCCGTCCCGGCGGGCGACCAGCGCGACTTCGAGTTCGCGCGCGCCTTCGAGCTGCCGATCGTCTGCATCGTCGAGCCGACCGACGGCCGCGGCACCGACACCTCGACGTGGGAGGACGCCTTCGCGTCGTACGACGCGAAGATCATCAACTCCTCGAACGACGACATCTCCCTGGACGGCCTGCCCGTCGCCGAGGCCAAGGCGCGCATCACCGAGTGGCTGGAGCGCAAGGGCATCGGCGAGGGAACGGTCAACTTCCGGCTGCGCGATTGGCTGTTCAGCCGCCAGCGCTACTGGGGCGAGCCCTTCCCGATCGTCTACGACGAGGACGGCGTCGCGCACGCCCTGCCCGAGTCGATGCTGCCGCTGGAGCTGCCCGAGGTCGAGGACTACAGCCCGCGCACCTTCGACCCGGACGACGCCGACACCCAGCCCGAGACCCCGCTGTCGCGGAACGAGGAGTGGGTCGACGTCACCCTGGACCTGGGCGACGGTCCGAAGAAGTACCGCCGTGAGACCAACACCATGCCCAACTGGGCCGGCTCCTGCTGGTACGAACTGCGCTACCTGGACCCGCACAACGCCGAGCAGCTGGTCGACCCGGAGATCGAGCGGTACTGGATGGGCCCGCGCGAGGGCATGCCGCACGGAGGCGTCGACCTGTACGTCGGCGGCGCCGAGCACGCGGTGCTGCACCTGCTGTACGCCCGCTTCTGGTCCAAGGTGCTGTACGACCTGGGGCACGTCTCCTCCGCGGAGCCGTTCCACAAGCTGTTCAACCAGGGCATGATCCAGGCCTACGTCTACCGCGACAGCCGGGGCATCGCCGTACCGGCCGCCGAGGTGGAGGAGCGCGACGGCGCCTACTACTACCAGGGCGAGAAGGTCTCCCGGCTGCTGGGCAAGATGGGCAAGTCCCTGAAGAACGCGGTCACTCCGGACGAGATCTGCGCCGAGTACGGCGCCGACACCCTGCGCCTGTACGAGATGGCGATGGGCCCGCTGGACGTCTCCCGGCCATGGGACACGCGCGCGGTGGTCGGCCAGTTCCGGCTGCTGCAGCGGCTGTGGCGCAACATCGTCGACGAGGCGAGCGGTGAGGTCACCGTCTCCGACGCCGAGCCCGACGAGGACACGCTGCGTGCCCTGCACAAGGCGATCGACGGAGTGCGCCAGGACCTGGAGGGCCTGCGCTTCAACACCGCCATCGCCAAGGTCACGGAGCTGAACAACCACCTGACCAAGGCGGGCGGCACCGTGCCGCGCTCCGTCGCCGAGCCCCTGGTCCTGCTGATCGCGCCCCTGGCCCCGCACATCGCCGAGGAGCTGTGGCGCAAGCTGGGCCACACCGACTCGGTCGTCCACCAGGACTTCCCGGTCGCCGACCCGCGGTACGTGGTCGACGAGGCCGTGACCTGCGTCGTGCAGATCAGGGGCAAGGTCAAGGCCCGCCTGGAGGTGCCGCCGTCCATCTCCGCGGAGGAGCTGGAGAAGGTGGCGCTGGCCGACGAGAAGGTCGTCGCGGCGCTGGAAGGCGCCGGGATCCGCAAGGTCATCGTGCGTGAGCCGAAGCTGGTGAACATCGTTCCCGCGTAGCCGTCGGGCAGGTGGGGCGGGCGACACGTCCGCCGTCTCCGGGTAGTCCCCTACGGGCAGGATCCGGGTCTTCCAAGGGCAGGTTCGGGGTTCTTCCGGAACTCCGGACCTGCCCGCCTCGTTTACCGTGGAAGAGCCGCGCGACATGTCGCGACAGCCCGGAGGAGGAGCACAGTGGAAGCAGTGATCGCAGTGTTCGCCCTGCTCTTCGTCCTCTTCCTGGTGCTCGGTGCCTACGCCACCGTCAAGGTGATCGGCGCCGCCAAGCGCGGCGTGGACCGCACCATCGACCAGGCCCGGCGCACGGTCGAGGATCACACCCTGCGCGCCAAGAGCTTCGTGCAGCAGGGGCCGGCGGCCGAGGTCGCCGCGCTGCGCCTGAAGCTGCGCACCTCGATGCGCGCCACCCAGGACGCGCTGCACGCGGGCGCCCGGGACGACCAGTCCCTGAAGGAGTCCCTGGACCTCTTCCGTCGACTGAGCGTGCACGGGCACGAACTGGACGGCGAGCTCAAGCGCCTCGAGGGCGAACCCGACCGCGCGACGCTCGCCCAGCGGCTGCCCGACCTGCGCGCCCGCACCGAGCGCATCACCCAGTCCGCCGACTCCCTGCGCTGGGCGGCCCGGGACCGGGCCCACCGGTTCGCCGCGGACGACCTGGACACGCTGAGCGCCCAGATCGACGTGGAGGCCGGCGCCCTGCGGCACTGGACGAAGGAGGAGCCGTCCGCCGCCCCGCCGCCGTGGCCGGACGCCCCGGCCGCCGACAACGCGACGGCGCAGCAGACCTGGCCGGAGACACCGCGCAGGGCCGAGGAGCCGACGCGGGCCGCCATCACCCCTCCGGGACAGCGCCCGAGCTACCCCTGGCAGAAGAAACCCCGTCCCGAGAGCACTACTTGATCCGGTCAAGGGCAGACCAGGTGACAGGGGCCGGGCTGCCGTACGGGCACTACGCCAGGTAACCTCCAGCTCATGTCCCGCCATGTCGCGATCGTCACCGATTCAACGGCCTACCTGCCGCCGCGGACGATGGAGCGTCACGGCATCACAGCGGTCCCCCTGACCGTGGTCCTCGGTGGCGAGGCGCTGGACGAGGGCACCGAGATCTCGACCCGTTCGCTGGCCCAGGCACTACAGAAGCGGCGCCCCGTCACCACCTCGCGGCCCAGCCCCCAGCTCTTCGCCGAGACCTACCGCAAGGTCGCCGAGACCGGCGCCACCGGCATCGTCTCCCTCCACCTCTCCGCCGAACTGTCGGGCACCTACGACGCGGCGGTCCTCGCGGCGCGTGAGGCACCGGTGCCGGTGCGGGTGGTGGACACCGGGACGGTCGCGATGGCGCTCGGCTTCTGCGCGCTCGCCGCCGCGGAGGCGGCCGAGGCGGGCGGCACGGTGGACGAGGCCGTCACGGCCGCGGAGAAGCGGGCCGCGGGCACCTCCGCCTACTTCTACGTCGACACCCTCGACTATCTGCGCCGGGGCGGCCGGATCGGCGCGGCGCAGGCGCTGCTGGGTTCGGCGCTCGCCGTCAAACCGCTGCTCCAACTGGACGGCGGGAGAATCGAACTCCTCGAGAAGGTCCGGACGGCGTCCAGGGCGATCGCCCGCCTGGAGGAGATCGCGGCCGACCGGGCCGGCAGCGCGCCGGTCGACATCGCCGTCCACCATCTCGCCGCCCCCGACCGGGCCTCGGCGCTGGCGGACCGGCTGCGGGCGAGGGTGCCCGGGATGGCGGACCTGCATGTGAGCGAGGTCGGGGCGGTGATCGGGGCGCACACCGGGCCCGGGCTGCTGGGGGTCGTGGTCTCGCCGCGGTGACGGCGACACCACTCGGTTCACCCGTGCGGGTGGCGGAGTTGTCCACAACCGGTGGGTAGTCCCCGGGAATTGAGCAAGATCATCGCGGTGGTGGCGGGGTGGGTGATCCTCGCCGCATGGCACTTCGATCACGTTCACGCACAGCGACCGTCTCCAGCGGCCCCGGACGCGGCCCCGCCACGGACGGCCGGATTCGCCATCGCCGCGCACCGGCAGGGAGCCGGGGGCGGGCCCGGCATCGGCACGAGTCGGCGCAGGAGCTCCGTCGGCGGGCGGAGGCGCTGTTTCCCGAACGGCCGGAGGAGTGGCGGGGGTTGGGGCCGCCGGGGTCTCCGGGGTCGCCGGGGGCGCCCGAAGAAAACGGGTGTGACTTGCCTCAGGAGGAGGGGCGGGGCTTTCCACCGGCGGGAGATGTGGCCGAACAGACCGATGTCCGGCGGCCGGTGGAGACCTGGCGGGCGCGCGTCGGACCCGCGCTGCGGGAGCGGATGCCGGTGTGGCTGCAGACCCGGTGCGGGCTGGAGCGGCGGAGCGTGGTCGCGCTCGGGGTGGTGCTCGTGGTCGCCGCCGTGTTCGCCGTGCAGCACTTCTGGAGCGGGCGGCCGCAGTCCGTGCGGGCGCCGGAGGTGGTACGGGCGGCGGTGCCGCTCGGTGAAGGGAAGGGCGGGGAGGGGGAGTTCGGGCAGGGGAGGCTCGGCGGCCGCAAGACCGACGGGGAGTCGGGTGCGGGTGGCTCTGGCGGCGTGACGCAGGCCGGGGGTACGGCCGGGACCACCGCCGGCGCCGAGATCGTCGTCGATGTCAGCGGCAAGGTCCGCAGGCCCGGGATCCAACGGCTGCCGGCCGGTTCACGGGTCGTCGACGCCCTGCGCGCGGCTGGTGGCGTGCGGCCCGGCACGAACACGGACGGACTCAACCGGGCCCGCTTCCTCGTCGACGGCGAGCAGGTGGTCGTGGGCGGCCCGGCCGCCCCGGCGCCCGGTCCCGCGGGTGTTGCCGGTGCGGCCGGCGGTGGTCCGGCAGGGGCGGCCTCAGGTGCGCCCGTCGCCCTCAACACGGCGACCGTGGACCAGCTCGACACCCTGCCGGGCGTGGGCCCTGTCCTGGCCCAGCACATCATCGACTACCGCACACAGCACGGCGGCTTCCGCTCGGTGGACGAACTGCGCGAGGTGAACGGCATCGGCGACCGCCGCTTCGCCGACCTGCGGAATCTGGTACGGCCATGAGCCGCGACCCCGTTCGCCCCGGGGACGACAGGGATCGCCCGGCCCACGCCCGCGCCGCCGTCCACGCCGCCTCCGGAGCCCGCCTGGGAGCGGCCCACCCCCGGCAGGAAGGACCGACGGACCTGCGCCTCGTCCCACCCGCGCTCGCGACCTGGGCGACGGCGGCGCTGACACTGGACGCGCCGCCGGGGTGGGTCACGGGCATCGCGGTGTTCTGCCTTGGCGCGACGGGTGTGCTGCTGTCGGCGGGGAGACGGGTGGCGGCGGGCGGCCGTACGGGGAGGGGTGCATGGCCGCGGACCTCTCTCGCCGCCCTGCTGCTCTGCGTCGCCGCGGCCGCCGTGTCCGCCGGGTTGCACGGTGCCGATGTGCGCCGCGGGCCCGTGCCGGAGTTGGCGCGGCGGTACGCCACCGTGACGGCCGAGGTCGAGGTGACCTCCGACCCGCGGGTCACCCGGCCCAGGGTGAGAGGGGATCACGCAGCCCCGGCCTCCGTGCTGGTCGAGGGAGAGGTGCGCCGGGTCGAGGAGGCGGACGGGACGGTCGTGGCGACGCGGGCGCCCGTGCTGATGATCGTGAACGTCGCGTCGCGAGAGGCGAAAGCCGGCAGAGCGGCAGCCGGGAGGGCGGCGGTCGGCGGGGCGGAAGCCGGCGGGGCGGCAGTAGGCAGGGTGGCACTCGGCAGGCCGCAAGCCGGCAGGGCACCCTCCGTCGAGGGCCCGCCACGGTCGCCCTGGCTCGAGTTGCTGCCCTCCACGCGGGTGCGGGTCGTGGCGCGGGTCGTGCCCGCGCTGGTCGGTGAGGACCGGGTCGCCGGGGTGTTGCGGGTGCGGGGCAAGGGCGTGCCGGAGGTGGTCGGCGGACCGTCGGCGGCACAGCGGTTCGCCGGGCGGTTGCGGGGCGGGCTGCGGGAGGCGACCGACGGATTGCCGGAGGACGCCCGGGCCCTGCTGCCGGGGCTGGTCGTCGGCGACACCTTGCGGATCGGCCCGGAACTGGACGAGGCCTTCAAGGAGACGGACCTCGCGCACACCCTCGCGGTGTCCGGCAGCAACCTCACGATCATCCTGGCCCTGCTCATCGGACCGCCCGGCATGGCCCAGCTGGTGGAGCGCCGAGGGCTCGCGCCCAGGCTCGGCATTCCACTGCGCGCGACCGCGGTGCTCGGCGGCGCGCTCACCCTCGGGTTCGTCGTCGTGTGCCGCCCGGACCCGAGCGTGCTGCGCGCCGCCGCCTGCGGAGCCGTCGTCCTGCTGGCCCTGGCGACCGGGCGCCGCAGATCGCTGATCCCGGCGCTGGCGGCGGCCGTCCTGCTGCTGGTGCTCTACGACCCCTGGCTGTCGCGCAGTTACGGCTTCCTGCTCTCCGTGCTGGCCACCGGCGCGCTGCTCATCCTCGCCCCGAGCTGGAGCGAGGCGCTGCGGCGGCACCGGGTTCCGCCGAGGCTGGCCGAGGGGCTGGCCGCGGCGGCCGCGGCGCAGGCCCTGTGCGCGCCGGTCGTCGCCGTGCTGTCGGCGCGGGTGAGCCTGGTGGCGGTGCCCTGCAACCTGCTTGCCGAGATCGCCGTGGCCCCGGCCACCGTGCTGGGCTTCGCCGCGCTGGCGACGGCGCCGGTGGCGATGCCGGTGGCCAGGGCGCTGGCGTGGTGCGCGAGTTGGCCCGCCGGGTGGATCGCGGGTGTCGCCCGCGCCGGTGCGGCTTTGCCCGGCGGGGGAGTGGACTGGCCCGGCAGCTGGGGCGGGGCGCTGCTGCTGGCCCTGGTCACGGTGGTCGTCGTACTGGTCGGGCGGCGGCTGCTGCGGCACCCGTGGCTGTGCGCGGCGTGCGGGCTCCTGCTGCTGCTCGTCGTCGTGCAGCCACCGCCGCTGACCCGGGTGATCACGGGGTGGCCGCCGCCGGGGTGGCGGTTCGCGATGTGCGATGTGGGCCAGGGCGACGCGACGGTGCTCGCGGCGGGGGACGGCGCCGGTGTGGTCGTGGACGCCGGGCCCGACCCCAAGCTGGTCGACCACTGTCTGCGCACGCTCGGGATCACCCGCGTCCCGCTCGTCGTGCTCACCCACTTCCACGCCGATCATGTGGCGGGACTGCCGGGAGTGCTGCGCGGGCGTTCGGTGGGGGCGATCGAGACGACCGGGTTCCAGGAGCCCGTGGACCAGGTCGAGTTCGTCAGCAGGGAGGCGGCGGCGCGGCACATCCCGCTCACCCGTGCCGTCGCCGGGGAGGTACGGCGCACCGGGTCGCTGTCCTGGCAGGTGCTGTGGCCCCCGCCGGCCCCGGCGCCGGACCCGGACGGGCCGAACGACGCCAGCGTCGCCATGCTGGTCCACTCGGCGGGGCTGCGGCTCCTGCTGCTCGGGGACCTCGAACCGCCGGCCCAGCAGGCCCTGCTGAGGTCACCGCAGGGCGCGCTGCTGGGCGGGGTGGACGTGCTCAAGGTCGCCCATCACGGCTCCGCGTACCAGGATCCGGAGCTGATACGCAGGGTGGCGCCGCGGATCGCGCTGATCAGCTGCGGGGAGGACAACCCGTACGGACATCCCGCACCCAGCACGGTCGCGGCGCTGCGGGCCGAGGGTGCCGTGGTGCTGCGGACCGACCGGGACGGGGCGCTCGCCGTCACGGACCTCGGCGGACGGCCGGCGGTGGCGCGAGACTGAGGGCATGCATATCGCACAGGTCGATGCCTATCTCCGCCGCCTGGGGATCGAGCCCCCGGCATGGCCCACCGCGCCCACCTCCGACGTGCTGCGCGACCTGCATCTGCGACACCTGCGGCGGGTGCCGTTCGAGAACCTGTCCGTGCATCTGGGAGAGGAGATCGTGCTGGAGGAGAAGCGACTGCTGGACAAGGTGGTGGGAGCGCGGCGGGGAGGGTTCTGCTACGAACTCAACGGGGCGTTCGGGGCGTTGCTCGCCGAGCTGGGGTTCGGGGTCACGCAGCTCGCCGCGCGGGTGCACGGGGGTGAGGGGCGGCTGGGGATCCCGTACGACCATCTCGCACTGCGGGTGCGGGCGGTGGACGGGAGCGAGTGGCTGGCGGACGTCGGCTTCGGGGCACACAGTCTGCATCCGCTGGCCTTCGGGGAGCGGGGTGAGCAGCAGGACCCCGCGGGTGTGTTCCGGATCGTCGAGGCGGGGCCGGACCTCGACGTCGTGATGAACGGCGCTCCCCAGTACCGCCTGGAGCTGCGGCCCCGGGAGCTGGGCGACTTCGTGGCCGGGGCGTGGTGGCACTCGACCTCGCCGGCCTCCCACTTCGTGCGGTCGCTGGTGTGCTCGCGGGTGACCGAGGACGGCGGGCGGATCACGCTCAGCGGACGCACCTTCAAGGTGACGAGCGCCGACGGGGCGCGTGAGCAGCGTGAGTTGGGCTCGGACGAGGAGGTGCTGGCGGTCTACCGGGAGGAGTTCGGGATCGGCCTTCGCCGTGTGCCGACGGTGCGGACTGTGGGGACGGTGCGGACTGTGCGGAAATCACAACAGGGGTGATGGATCGGGGCGACATCGGACCAGCCGTTGCTACTCGTGCGTAGACAGTCCGTGTTGCCTCGAAAGCCTCATCGGTGATCGAATGTCTCTTCGGCAACATTGGTGTCGAGCGCACAGGGGTGGCGTGGATGTTCGGCCGCTGGCTGGGAAACCGAACGAGTCGGGTGCAACGGACGAGCCCCCTGGCGGCGGTGCGGACTCCGCCGAGCGC
Organism: Streptomyces sp. NPDC002144; assembly: GCF_053593695.1. NCBI lineage: Bacteria > Bacillati > Actinomycetota > Actinomycetes > Kitasatosporales > Streptomycetaceae > Streptomyces > Streptomyces sp. NPDC002144. Next base: position 194,752 of record NZ_JBSFDB010000011.1, on the reverse strand, counting down.
GGGGGTGCTGAGCTGCAGGGTGCTGGATCCGGTCAACGAGCCGGTGCCGCATGCGGAGTTCGCGGTCAGCGACACCATGGGGCGCAAGGTGGTGGGGGGCGAGACGGATCCGTTCGGGTCGTTCGTGACGACGGTACCGGCAGGGGAGTACCGGCTCGCGGTGTCGGCCGAGGGGTACACGCCGTACCGGGCGAGCGCGACCGTCGGGGAGAACACGCTCGCCTCCCTGGGGGATGTGACGCTGCAGATCGCGCAGCCCGCGGAGCTGCCGGCGCCCGGCGACTGGGACATCGAGACGACGCACTCCTCGATCGGGTTCACGGCACGGCACATCGGGCTGGCGCGGATCCACGGGCGGTTCAACTCCTTCGCGGGTGCCGTGCGGATCGGGGACCCGGTGGAGCGGTCGGCGATGCATGTGGTGATCGACGCGGCGTCCATCGACACGAATGTGCGGATGCGGGACGACCATCTGCGCTCGGCCGACTTCCTGGACGTGGCGCGCTTTCCGACGCTGGAGTTCTACAGCGAGCGGTTCGTGCACAAGGGCGGGAACCGGTGGGCGGTGACGGGGGCGCTGTCGTTGCACGGGGTGACGCGGACGGTGACGCTCGACACGGAGTACCTGGGGCTGGGCAACGGCATGGAGGGCGAGGTGCGGGCGGCCTGCCGGGCCCGGACCGAGCTGCATCGCGACGACTTCACGGTGAGCTGGCAGACGATGCTGGCGCGGGGCATCGCGGTGGTGGGGCCGAGTATCCGGGTCGATCTGGATGTGCAGATCGTTCGGAAGGGCTGACCGAGGCCGGCAGAGGCTGACGGGGTCGACAGGGGCTCCTGCGCGTCCATGGGGGCTCCTACGGGTCCTGGGGGCCATACGGGTTTATGGGGGCTGGGTAGGGAGAGGCGGCTCGCGGCGCGGAGAATGGGGCCGTGAGTGATGTGAGACACGTGCTGGTGCTGCCCGACCGTGACGCGGCGCAGGAGGCGGCGGAGGCGCTGGGGGAGCGGTTCGGAGTCGTCGAGGAGCCGCGGCTCGTCCGGGACGCCCTCGCGGGTGAGGACGACGCGGAGGACGCGCAGTGGCTGGTCGTCCTGCGGGACGAGGACGGGCGGCTGGATCCCGGGGAGCTGGACGCGTTCGCGGGGGAGTGGGACGGCTGGCGCGAGGAGCCGTGACGCCGGGCCCCGTTGTCAGTGGGGCGTGCCATGCTTTACGCGATGGCCAGGAAGAACGCTGATGACGACCCGCTCGCCCCCGTGACGCTCGCCGTGGGCCAGGAGGACCTTCTGCTCGACCGTGCCGTGCGGGAGGTGGTGGCCGCCGCCAGGGCCGCCGACGCCGACACGGACGTACGCGACCTCACCCCGGACCAGTTGCAGCCCGGCACGCTCGACGAGCTGACCAGTCCCTCGCTCTTCGCGGAGCGCAAAGTCGTGGTCGTACGCAACGCGCAGGATCTTTCGGCCGACACGGTCAAGGACGTGAAGGCGTATCTCGGGGCGCCGGCGGAGGAGATCACCCTCGTGCTGCTGCACGCGGGGGGCGCCAAGGGCAAGGCGCTGCTCGACGCCGCCCGCAAGGCGGGAGCGCGGGAGGTCGCCTGTCCGAAGATGACCAAGCCGGCGGACCGGCTGGCCTTTGTGCGGGGGGAGTTCCGGGCGGCGGGGAGGTCCGCCACGCCGGAGGCCTGTCAGGCGCTCGTCGATGCCATCGGCAGTGATCTGCGCGAGCTGGCCTCGGCGGTTTCGCAGTTGGTGGCGGACGTGGAGGGGACCATCGACGGCGCCGTCGTCGGGCGGTACTACACGGGGCGGGCCGAGGCGTCGAGTTTCGAAGTCGCCGACCGGGCGGTGGAGGGGCGGGCGGCGGAGGCGCTGGAGGCGTTGCGGTGGGCGTTGTCCACCGGGGTCGCGCCGGTGCTGATCACCAGTGCGCTGGCGCAGGGGGTGCGGGCGATCGGGAAGCTGTCGTCCGCTCGTGGGGGGCGGCCGGCGGATCTGGCGCGGGAGTTGGGGATGCCGCCGTGGAAGATCGATCGGGTGCGGCAGCAGATGCGGGGGTGGACGCCGGATGGGGTGGCTGTGGCGTTGCGGGCGGTGGCGGAGGCGGATGCGGGGGTGAAGGGGGGCGGGGAGGATCCCGACTACGCGCTTGAGAAGGCGGTTGTGGTGATTGCTCGGGCTGCGCGGTCGCGGGGGCGGGGGTAAGGGGGCGGGGGGTGTGGTGACGTTCGGTCCGTGGGTGGGTGGGTGCGGGCCCATGGTTCTCGCCCCCGCCGCCCCTACCCGTCCCATCCCCAGGGGCTGCCGCCCCTTCAACCCCGCCGGGGCTCCGCCCCGGACCCCGGTCGGCCCTTCGGGCCTCGTCCTCAAACGCCGGACGGGCTGAAAAAAACCAGGCGGCCGGACGGGCAAAAAACCAGGCGGCCGGACGGGCTGAAACCAACCAGACGACCGGGTGGGCTGAGAACAAGCCGAAGGCCCCGCCGCTCGCCCGGGGAAGGGCAAGCGGCGGGGCCTTCGGGTCAGGACGTCGAGCCCGTACCCGCGTGGCGAACGCAGGCCGCGTACGGGCTCTGGGGCCGGTTGGGAGCGGATGAGAGAGGGCCCGCTCGGGTCCTTCCGGCGGTGGGTCCTCGTGGACCCGGTCAGATCAGAAAGGTGTCAGCCCTGGAGGGACGCGACCTTCGAAGCAAGCGCCGACTTCTTGTTGGCGGCCTGGTTCTTGTGGATGACGCCCTTGGAGACGGCCTTGTCGAGCTGACGCGCCGCAGCGCGCTGGTACTCGGTGGCCTTCTCGACGTCACCCGCGGCAGCGGCCTCGCGGGCCTTGCGGATCGCGGTCTTCAGGGAGGACTTGACGGCCTTGTTGCGCAGCCGCGCCTTCTCGTTGGTCTTGATCCGCTTGATCTGGGACTTGATGTTCGCCACGAATGAGCCTCTACAGGTTCAGGCACGAGCCAGGAGCACTCCGGGCATGGAGGGATCCGGGTCCCGTACCAGGTGATTTCTTGATGGTGTGCCTCGCGCTGAGAGGGCATGAGACACAGCCACTCAGACTACCAGGGGGCGGGCCGACGGCCCAAAACGGTCCCCGGTCGCCGCCCGTGGGACCATGGAGCCTACGTATCGATCCGACCCGAGGCATAAGGCGCCTCAAGAGACAGGACCCTGCGTGCCCGCGACCCCTAACAATGTGCCCGAGCCGAGCCGTACCGACCCGGCTCTGATCCGCAATTTCTGCATCATCGCGCACATCGACCACGGCAAGTCCACGCTCGCCGACCGGATGCTCCAGCTGACCGGCGTCGTCGAGCAGCGGCAGATGCGTGCTCAGTACCTCGACCGGATGGACATCGAGCGCGAGCGCGGCATCACGATCAAGTCCCAGGCGGTGCGGTTGCCGTGGGCCCCGACCCATGACAAGACCAACACGCACATCCTCAACATGATCGACACCCCGGGGCACGTCGACTTCACCTACGAGGTCTCGCGGTCGCTCGCCGCCTGCGAGGGGACCATCCTCCTCGTCGACGCCGCCCAGGGCATCGAGGCGCAGACCCTCGCCAACCTCTACCTGGCGATGGAGAACGACCTCACGATCATCCCGGTGCTCAACAAGATCGACCTGCCGGCCGCTCAGCCGGAGAAGTTCGCCGAGGAACTCGCCAACCTCGTCGGCTGCGACCCCGACGACGTGCTCAGGGTCTCCGCCAAGACGGGTGTCGGCGTCGACGCGCTGCTGGACAAGGTGGTGGCGGAGATCCCGGCGCCGGTCGGTGTCGCCGACGCGCCCGCCCGCGCGATGATCTTCGACTCGGTGTACGACTCCTACCGCGGTGTCGTGACGTACGTCCGTGTCATCGACGGTCAGCTCAACAAGCGCGAGCGGATCCGGATGATGTCCACCGACGCCACCCACGAGCTGCTGGAGATCGGGACGAACTCGCCCGAGATGCTGGCGGCCGACGGGCTCGGCGTGGGTGAAGTGGGTTACCTCATCACCGGTGTGAAGGACGTCCGCCAGTCCAAGGTCGGTGACACCGTCACCAGCCAGCACAAGGGGGCCACGGAGGCCCTGGGCGGATACAAGGACCCGAAGCCGATGGTCTTCTCGGGGCTGTATCCGCTCGACGGCTCCGACTACCCCGAGCTGCGCGAGGCCCTGGACAAGCTCCAGCTCAACGACGCCGCCCTCGTCTACGAGCCGGAGACCTCCGCCGCCCTCGGCTTCGGCTTCCGCGTCGGCTTCCTGGGCCTGCTCCACCTCGACGTCATCCGGGAGCGGCTGGAGCGGGAGTTCGGGCTCGACCTCATCGCCACCGCGCCCAACGTGGTCTACCGGGTCGTGATGGAGGACGGCAGCGAGCACACCGTCACCAACCCGAGCGAGTTCCCCGAGGGCAAGATCAACGAGGTGTACGAGCCGGTCGTACGCGCCACGATCCTCGCGCCGTCGGAGTTCATCGGCTCGATCATGGAGCTGTGCCAGACCCGGCGCGGCACCCTGCTCGGCATGGACTACCTGTCCGAGGACCGGGTCGAGATCCGTTACACGCTCCCGCTCGCGGAGATCGTGTTCGACTTCTTCGACCAGCTGAAGTCGAAGACGCGGGGTTACGCCTCGCTCGACTACGAGCCCACCGGCGAGCAGACCTCGAACCTCGTCAAGGTCGACATCCTGCTGCACGGCGACAAGGTGGACGCGTTCTCCGCGATCACTCACCGCGACCAGGCGTACGCCTACGGCGTGCGGCTGGTGGCCAAGCTGCGCGAGCTCATCCCGCGGCAGGCCTTCGAGGTGCCGATCCAGGCCGCCATCGGCTCCCGGGTGATCGCCCGCGAGACCATCCGCGCCATCCGCAAGGACGTCCTCGCCAAGTGCTACGGCGGTGACATCTCCCGTAAGCGGAAGCTGCTGGAGAAGCAGAAGGAGGGCAAGAAGCGGATGAAGATGGTGGGTTCCGTGGAGGTTCCGCAGGAGGCCTTCATCGCGGTGCTCTCCAGCGATGACAGCGCGGGGTCGGCCAAGGGCAAGAAGTAACCGCGGGTTACAGCCGGTTACCTGTCAAAGCGGGCAGAAGGGGGGCTCGGCGTGCGAAAGCGTGGCGGGCCCCTACGCGTGCGTAACGTCGCGCTCTGTAGGAAGTGACAGGCCGCGGGCTCTTACGAACCGGCCGGTCGGGCTCTACTCTGATCTCTGCTCGATAGTTACTCGCGAGTTAAACAAACGCTACTGCGTGAAGCCAGCCGCACTTGAGCCAGCCGCACTGTCGCGGGCCCCGGAGGATGTCGTGAGCGACACACAGACCCTGATCGAGAACCGTCCGCCGAGCGTGGCGACCCTCTTCCTCGAGCGCGTGGCGGCCACCCCGGACGCCGAGGCGTACCGCTACCCGGTGCCGCCGGCCTCCGGCGCGGGCCCGGACGAGTGGAAGTCGCTGAGCTGGGCGCAGGCCGCCGAGCGGGTCTACTCGATCGCCGCAGGACTCATCGAGCTGGGCGTGCAGCCCGAGCAGCGGGTCGCGCTGGCCTCCTCGACCCGGCTCGACTGGATCCTCGCCGACCTCGGCATCATGTGCGCGGGCGCGGCCACGACCACGGTCTATCCGCAGACCAACGCCGACGAGTCGGCGTTCATCCTCTCCGACTCCGAGAGCCGGGTGCTGATCGCCGAGGACGCGGCGCAGCTGGCCAAGGCCGTGGAGAAGCGGGCCGAGCTGCCCGCCCTCACGCAGGTCGTGGTGATCGATCCGGCCGGTGTCGAGACCAGCGACTGGGTGCTGACCCTCGCCGAGCTGGAGGCCCGGGGTGCCGCGCGGCTGGAGAAGGACCCCGACCTGATCAAGGAGCGGGTCGGCGCGATCACCAAGGACCAGCTCGCCACCCTCATCTACACCTCCGGCACCACCGGCCGGCCCAAGGGCGTCCGGCTCGCGCACGACAGCTGGGCGTACATGGCGAAGGCGATCGCCGCGACGGGGCTGATCGGCACCGAGGACGTGCAGTACCTGTGGCTGCCGCTCGCGCACGTCTTCGGCAAGGTGCTGACCTCCGGGCAGATCGAGGTCGGTCACGTCACCGCCGTGGACGGCCGCGTCGACAAGATCATCGAGAATCTCCCGGTCGTGCAGCCGACGTACATGGCGGCCGTGCCGCGCATCTTCGAGAAGGTCTACAACGGGGTCGCCGCGAAGGCCCGTGCGGGCGGCGGTGCCAAGTACAAGATCTTCCAGTGGGCGGCGGAGGTCGCCCGCGAGTACGCGAAGGTCGCGCAGGACAACTTCCGGCGCACGGGGACGGCCTCGGTGCCGTTCGGGCTCGGCGTGAAGCACAAGGTCGCCGACGCGCTGGTGTACGCCAAGATCCGTGAGGCGTTCGGCGGGAACCTGCGGGCGTGTGTCTCCGGCTCGGCGGCGCTCGCGCCCGAGATCGGCTACTTCTTCTCCGGCGCCGGCATCCACATCCTCGAGGGGTACGGCCTGACGGAGTCCTCCGCCGCCTCCTTCGTGAACCCCGGTGAGGCCTACCGCACCGGCACGGTCGGCAAGCCGCTGCCCGGCACGGAGGTGCGGATCGCCGACGACGGGGAGATCCTGCTGCGCAGCCCCGGCATCATGCAGGGCTACCACGGGCTGCAGGAGAAGACCGCCGAGGTGCTGGAGGCCGACGGCTGGTTCCACACCGGGGACATCGGCGAGCTCTCGCCCGACGGCTATCTGCGGATCACCGACCGCAAGAAGGACCTCATCAAGACCTCCGGCGGCAAGTACATCGCGCCGGCCGAGGTCGAGGGCCAGTTCAAGGCGGTGTGCCCGTACGTGTCCAACATCCTGGTGCACGGCGCCGACCGGAACTTCTGCACGGCGCTCATCGCGCTGGACGAGCCGTCCATCCTGGAGTGGGCCAAGGAGAACGGCCTGGAGGGCAAGTCCTACGCCGACGTCGTCGCCGCACCGGCCACCGTCGCGATGGTCGAGGGCTACGTCAAGGAACTCAACGCCGGTCTGCAGAAGTGGCAGACCATCAAGAAGTTCCGCCTCCTGCCCCGCGACCTCGACGTCGAACACGGCGAGATCACCCCGAGCCTCAAGCTCAAGCGCCCGGTGGTGGAACGGGAGTACAAGCACTTGATCGACGAGATGTACGCGGGCACGCGCGAGGCGTAGGCCTGTCGGCGGGTGGTTTTCGCGGTGGTGTGACGTGGTGGAGGGCGGCGGCGGTGGATCCTGCTGGGGGTGCGGGGGTCGCCCCCCGCGGTGATGCGGCCAAGCACTTGATCGACGAGATGTACGCAGGCACGCGCGAGGCGTAGGCCTGCCGGCGGGTGGCTTTCGCGGTGGTGTGACGTGGTGGAGGGCGGCGCCGGTGGACCCTGCTGGGGGTGCGGGGGTCGCCCCCCGCGGTGATGCGGCCAAGCACTTGATCGACGAGATGTACGCGGGCACGCGCGAGGCGTAGGCCTGCCGGCGGGTGGCTTTCGCGGTGGTGTGACGTGGTGGAGGGCGGCGCCGGTGGACCCTGCTGGGGGTGCGGGGGTCGCCCCCCGCGGTGATGCGGCCAAGCACCTGATCGACGAGATGTACGCGGGCACGCGCGAGGCGTAGTCGGGTCACACCGGGTGGCCGTGGGGTACCAGGCGTCGTAACTCTCGGATCTGGGCGTGCAGGCGGTTCAGGTCCGGGGGGTTCTCGCCGGTGAACTGGTGCTCCAGTTCCGCCAGTCGGTGGCTCAGTTCGCCGTGCAGCCGCTCCAGTTGCCGGTTCTTGCGGTGCAGGTCGAGGAAGACGGTGACCTTGGCCCTCAGCACCCAGGGGTCGAACGGCTTGGTCAGGTAGTCCGCCGCGCCCGTCGCGTAGCCGCGGAAGGCGTAGCCGGAGTCGTCGTCCGCGCCGGTCAGGAAGATGATCGGGACGTCCTTGGTCTGGTCGAGCCGTTTGATGTTGGCGGCCGTCTCGAAGCCGTCCATGCCCGGCATCCGCACGTCGAGCAGGACCAGGGCGAAGCGCCGGCGCAGCAGCGCCTTCATCGCCTCCTCGCCCGAACGCGCGCGGACCAGCGGCTCGTTGAGGGACCCCAGGACGGCCTCCAGCGCGATCAGGTTGTCCTCCATGTCGTCCACGAGGAGGATGCCGGCGCGCTCGTCGGTCGTTGCCTCAGCGCTCATGGTGACTGTGCCTCATTCGGTTTCCGGCGCCGGCGTCGCCGCCGCCTCCTCGGTGTCCGCCCGTTCCGCGTGTCCCGCGCCCTCCGGATCCAGCAGCGCGCAGACGACCGTCAGCAGCTGGTCGACGTCCACCGGCTTCGGTACGTAGTCGTTGGCGCCCCGGGCGATGGACTTCTCCCGGTCGCCGGGCATCGCCTTCGCGGTGAGCGCGACGATCGGCAGACCCGTCCAGCGCGGGGCACGGCGGATGGCGGCGATGGTCTCGTAGCCGTCCATCTCCGGCATCATGATGTCCATCAGGACCAGTTCGACGTCCGGGTTGCGCTCCAGGGTCTCGATGCCCTCGCGGCCGTTCTCCGCGTAGAGCACGGGCATGCCGACGCGGCCGAGGACATGGGTGAGCGCGAAGACGTTGCGGATGTCGTCGTCGACGATCAGCACCCGCCGCCCCGGCAGCACCTGACCGGCCCGCCCGGCCTTCCACGCCTCCAGCTTGGTCGGCGCGGGCCAGGAGTCGTCCACGTCGTGCGTGGCCGTGAACGGCTCGGCGGCGGGCTGCTCCTGCACCGGCGGCGTACGGTCCTCGGGCGCCGGTCCGGTCGCCGCGTGACCGGGGCTGACGACGGGGACGTACAGCGTGAAGGTGGAGCCCTGCCCCGGCTCGCTCTCGGCGACGATACGGCCGCCCAGCAGGCCGGCGATCTCGCGGCTGATGGACAGACCGAGGCCCGTGCCGCCGTACTTGCGGTTGGTGGTGCCGTCCGCCTGCTGGAACGCCTCGAAGATCACCGGGAGTTTCTCCGCCGCGATGCCGATGCCGGTGTCGCTGACGGCGAAGGCGATCACCTCGTCGCTGCCCTGGACGTAGCGGTGCTCGGGGTCCTTGACCCGGCTCACCCGCAGCTCGACCCGCCCGGTCGCGGTGAACTTGATCGCGTTGGAGAGCAGGTTGCGCAGGATCTGCTGGAGGCGCTGCTCGTCCGAGTACATCTCGCGCGGCACGTCCTCCCCGACCGCCACCTCGAAGGCGAGCCCCCGGTCCAGGGTGAGCGGGCGGAAGGTGGCGTGGACGTAGTCGAGCAGCTTGATGAGCGGCAGCTTCTTCGGCCGTACGTCCATCCGGCCGGCCTCGATCTTGGACAGGTCGAGGATGTCGTTGATCAGCTGCAGCAGATCCGAGCCCGAGCGGTGGATCGTCGTCGCGAACTGCACCTCCTGGTCGGAGAGATGGCCGTCCGGGTTGTCCGAGAGCAGCCGCGCCAGGATCAGCAGGGAGTTCAGCGGGGTGCGCAGTTCGTGGGACATGTTCGCCAGGAACTCCGACTTGTACTGGGAGCTGGTGGCCAGCAGGGCCGCCTTCTCCTCCAGTTCGGCATTCGAGCGCTGCAACTCCGCCTGCTGCTTCTGCAGTTCGTCGGAGCGTTCCTGGAGCTGCATGGCGAGGCGCTGGGACTCGCCCAGCAGGGACTCCGTACGGGAGTTGGCGATGATCGTGTTGATGGCGACGCCGATGGTGTTCACGAACTGGTCGAAGAACGCCAGGTGGACGTCGGAGAAGCGGGAGAAGGAGGCCAGCTCGATCACGCCGAGCAGCTTGTCCTCGAAGAGGATCGGGATGATCACGACGCTGGTGGGAGCCGCCTCACCGAGACCGCTGTTGATCTTGATGTAGTCCGGCGGGGCCTCCTCGACCAGGATCCGCTTCTTCTCCCGGGCCGCCTGGCGCACCAGACCGTGCACCGGCAGACCGCCCGTCTCCACGGTCGCGCCCTGCGCCGAGCCGTAGCCCGCGATGAACGCCAGTCCCTTTGCCGGAACGGTTGTGCGGAGGGACGAACCGTCCTCGTCCGGGTCGGCCAGGAAGAACGCGCCGTACTGGGCGTTCACCAGCGGGGTCAGCTCGCGCAGGATCAGGTCGGCGACCTCCATCAGGTCCCGGTGGCCCTGCATCAGGGCCGCGAGCCGGGCGAGGTTCGACTCCAGCCAGTCCTTGGCGCGGGTCGTCTCGCGGAGGTTGGCCACCATCAGGTTGATGTTGTCCTTCAGCTCGGCGACCTCGCCGCGCGCCTCCACCGTGATCGAGCGGGACATGTCGCCCTGCGCCACCGCGGAGGCGACCTCGGCGATCGCCCGGACCTGGGTGGTCAGGTTCAGGGCGAGTTCGTTCACGTTCGTCGTCAGGCGCTTCCAGGTGCCGTACACACCCTCGACCCGTGCCTGGCCGCCGAGCTGGCCCTCGGAACCGACCTCGCGGGCCACCCGGGTGACCTCGGAGGAGAAGGAGGACAGGGTGTCGACCATGGTGTTGATGGCGGTCTTGAGCTCCAGGATCTCGCCGCGCGCGTCCACGTCGATCTTCTTGGAGAGGTCGCCGTTGGCGACGGCGGTGGTGACCTGGGCGATGTTCCGCACCTGTGAAGTCAGGTTGTCGGCCATGTAGTTGACGTTGTCGGTCAGATCCCGCCACACACCGGAGACACCCAGCACCTGGGCGCGTCCGCCGAGCCGTCCGTCGGTGCCGACCTCGCGGGCCACGCGGGTGACCTCGTCGGCGAAGGCGCGCAGCTGCTCCACCATCGTGTTGACGGTGTCCTTGAGTTCGAGGATCTCGCCGCGCGCGTCGACGGTGATCTTCTTGGAGAGGTCGCCGTTGGCGACGGCGGTGGTGACCTGGGCGATGTTGCGGACCTGCGAGGTCAGGTTCAGCGCCATGAAGTTGACGTTGTCGGTGAGGTCCTTCCAGACGCCCGACACGCCCCGGACCTGGGCCTGACCTCCGAGGTTTCCCTCGGTGCCGACCTCGCGGGCGACGCGGGTGACCTCGTCGGCGAAGGCGGAGAGCTGGTCCACCATGGTGTTGATCGTGGACTTCAGCTCCAGGATCTCGCCCTTCGCCTCCACCGTGATCTTCTTGCCGAGATCGCCCTGGGCGACGGCGGTGGAGACGAGAGCGATGTTGCGGACCTGCGACGTCAGGTTGTCCGCCATGAAGTTGACGTTGTCGGTGAGGTCCTTCCAGACGCCCGACACACCCCGCACCTGCGCCCGCCCGCCCAGGTTCCCCTCGGTGCCGACCTCGCGGGCGACGCGGGTGACCTCGTCGGCGAAGGCGGAGAGCTGGTCCACCATCGTGTTGATGGTCGACTTCAGCTCCAGGATCTCGCCCTGGGCGTCGACGGTGATCTTCTGGCTGAGGTCGCCGTTGGCGACGGCCGTGGTGACCTGGGCGATGTTGCGGACCTGGGAGGTCAGGTTCGACGCCATGAAGTTGACGTTGTCGGTCAGGTCCTTCCAGACCCCGCTCACCCCGCGCACCTGAGCGCGGCCGCCCAACTGGCCCTCGGTGCCCACCTCGCGGGCGACCCTGGTCACCTCGTCGGCGAAGGCGGACAGCTGGTCGACCATCGTGTTCACGGTCAGCTTCAGTTCGAGCAGCTCACCGGTCGCCTCGACCGTGACCGTACGGGTCAGGTCGCCGCGTGCCACCGCCGTGGTCACCAGGGCGATGTCGCGCACCTGGGCGGTCAGCCTGGACGCCATGGTGTTGACCGCTTCGGTCACATCCCGCCAACTGCCCGACAGACCCTGCACCTTGGCGCGCCCGCCCAGACGCCCCTCCGTGCCCACCTCGCGCGCGACCCGGGTCACCTCGCCGGTGAACAGCGACAGTTGGTCGACCATCTTGTTCACGGCCCGGCCCAGCCTGCGCAGATCCCCGCGCAGTTGCCGGTTGCCGTCGTGCAGATCCACCCGCTGGGTCAGATCGCCGCCCGCCACCGCGTCCAGCACCCGGGTCGCGTTCGCCGCCGGGGCCACCAGGGCGTCCAGCACCTGGTTCACATCGTTGACGCGGGAGGTCCAGGCACCCTGCCCCGGGCTCGCCGTGAGCCGCTCGTCGAGCCGCCCATGACGCACCAACTCCCGCTTCACCCGCTGCACTTCGACGTTGAAGTGGGTGCTGCGGTCCATGATCTGGTTGAAGAGCGCCGTCAGTTCGGCCACCATGCCATGGCCGGTTTCCGGAACCTTCGTGAAGTCGCCGTCCCGCGCGGCCGTCATCGCCGCGAGCAGCGGGCGCAGCTCAGATGCTCGGAGTTGTTCCGGTTTCTGTCCGTCTTCGAGCACTGGCGTAGCACTGTTCTCACTCATGGCGGCCCACTTCGGTAACTCGGCGCTTATGGGCGTGGCCAGTCTGTCACTCTGTCCGCATCGACTGAGGCGTATTCGTCCGAACTGCTCGGGGAGGTGGGCATGGGGGCCATTCCGACTCAACGGGAGACGGCTTCCCGTGCCTCCGACGCGCCGGCGCCCCAGGACGCGGACGGCGCGCGGGGCGGTGCGCGGGCGCACGCCACGCTGCCCGGAAGCGCCGTCACGCCCGGGGCCGCCCGGGCCCTGGTGCGCGCCGCCTGCGCCGAGTGGGCCGAGGAGGAACGACCCGGCACCGAGCACATCACCGACCGCCTCACCGACGACGCCGTCCTCGTCACCAGCGAACTCGTCACCAACGCCGTCGTGCACGCGGGCACCGACGTCGAGGTGGAGTGCCGGCTGGAGGAGGCGACCGGCGCGCTCGTCGTCGAGGTCCGCGACCAGCACCCCTCTCGTGCCCCGCGCGGCTCGGAGCCCGAAGTGCCGCACGAGACACCGGAGTACGGGCGCGGACTGCGGCTGGTGACCGCGCTCGCCGAGTCCTGGGGCGTCACCTACCGCCGGGGTGCGAAGACGGTGTGGGCGCGGCTGTCCGCCGAGGGCGACACGGCCGGCGACGAGATCGCAGCGTACGCCGGCCGGGAGGCCCTGGAGCGCGGGCTCGGCGTCGCCGAGATCCTCGCGCCCGAGCCTCGGCGCGCCGAGCGCGACCGGGAGTGGCTGGGCCGGGGAGCCCTGTCCTTCCTCGCCGAGGCCTCCGACCTGCTCGCCGGGCAGCTGGACGAGAACCTGGTCGCCGCGCTCGCCGGACAGCTGATCGTGCCGCGGCTCGCCGACTGGTGCGCGGTGTGGACGGAGGACGAGGCCATGGGCCGCTGGGACGCCGACGGCGTCTCGGGCCCCGGCGCCGGGCCGAGACTGGCCCGGGTGTGGCACTGCAGCGAGAACCGCATCGAGGAACTGCGCGCGGCCCTGGAGAAGGATCCGCCGCGCCCCACCGAGGGCTTGCGGTCCGGGCCGGTTCCCTACCCCTGGCCCGGTGGCGCGCTCGATCTGCGCGAGGCGCACGGCACCGCCCTCGCCTACCGGCTGATCGCGGGCGGCCGCCCCCTCGGCACCCTCGTCATCGGCCGCTCCGGACTGCCGCGCTTCCCCGACGAGGTCACCGGCCTGGTCGAGGACCTCAGCCGCCGGGTCGCCCTCGCCATCGGCACGGCCCGCCAGTACGCCCGCCAGGCCACCATCAGCCAGGTCCTGCAGCGCGGTCTGCTGCCCGTCGCAGTCGCCGAGATCCCAGGCGTACGCAGCGCACTCGTCTACGAACCCTGCGACAAGGGCGGCCCCAGCGGCGATTTCTACGACGTCTTCCCGGCCGGGGACGGCCGCTGGTGCTTCGCCGTCGGCGACGTCCAGGGCAAGGGCCCCGAGGCCGCCGTCGTCATCGGGCTCGCCCGGCCCTGGCTGCGGCTGCTGGCCCGCGAGGGCTACCGCGTCGCCGACGTCCTCGACCGCCTCAACCAGCTGCTCCTCGACGACACCACGGAGGCCGCCGACGCCGCCGCCCGCGCCCTCGCGAGCGGCCGCCCACCGGGCCCCGGGGACGGCCCCCAGACCCGCTTCCTCTCCCTCTTGTACGGCGAGCTGGTCCCCGTCGGCGACGGCGTCCGCTGCACCCTCGCCTCCGCCGGCCACCCCCTGCCGCTGCTGCTCGGCGCCGACGGCACCGTCCGCACGGCGGCCCGTCCGCAGACCCTGCTCGGCGTCATCGAGGACGAGACCTACACCAGCGAGACCTTCGAGCTCGGCCCCGGCGACACCCTCCTGTGCGTCACCGACGGCGTCACCGAGCGCCGCTCCGGCTCCCGCCAGTTCGACGACGCCGACGGCCTCGCCACCGCCCTGGCCGGCTGCGCGGGCCTGAGCGCGGAGCTGATCGCCGAGCGCATCAAGAGGCTGGTGCACGAGTTCGGCGGCAGGCCGCCGGAGGACGACCTGGCGCTGCTGGTGCTGCAGGCGGAGTGAGCAGTCGCGGCGGTACGGGACAATGGAGGGCATGCCTTCCGCACTCCCCGACGGCGAGCCGGTCCCCGCCGACGGCGCGCTCCCCGCCTCCGCGCTCACCGGGGCGGCCGACCGCCCCCTCGGCTTCTACCTGCACGTCCCGTACTGCGCCACCCGCTGCGGGTACTGCGACTTCAACACCTACACCGCGACCGAGCTGCGCGGCACGGGCGGTGTCCTCGCCTCCCGGGACAACTACGCGGACACCCTGGTCGACGAGATCCGCCTGGCCCGCAAGGTCCTCGGCGACGACCCGCGCCCGGTCCGCACGGTCTTCGTCGGCGGCGGCACGCCGACACTGCTGGCGGCGGACGATCTCGTACGGATGTTGTCGGCGATCCGCGACGAGTTCGGCCTCGCGCCCGACGCCGAGGTCACCACGGAGGCCAACCCGGAGTCGGTCGACCCGGCCTGTCTGACCGCCCTCCGCGAGGGCGGCTTCAACCGCGTCTCCTTCGGCATGCAGAGCGCGAAGCAGCACGTACTGAAGGTCCTGGACCGCACCCACACCCCCGGCCGCCCCGAGGCGTGCGTCGCGGAGGCCCGGGCGGCCGGCTTCGAGCACGTCAACCTGGACCTGATCTACGGCACCCCGGGGGAGTCGGACGACGACTGGCGGGCCTCGCTGGAGGCGGCGATCGAGGCGGGCCCGGACCATGTGTCGGCGTACGCGCTGATCGTCGAGGAGGGCACGCAGCTCGCCCGCCGGATCCGCCGCGGCGAGGTCCCGATGACGGACGACGACGTCCACGCGGACCGGTACCTGATCGCGGAGGACGTCCTGTCCGCGGCGGGCTTCGACTGGTACGAGGTCTCCAACTGGGCGACCGCTCCCGAGGCCCGCTGTCTGCACAACGAGCTGTACTGGCGCGGCGCCGACTGGTGGGGCGCGGGTCCCGGCGCGCACTCGCACGTCGGCGGGGTGCGCTGGTGGAACGTGAAGCACCCCGGCGCGTACGCGGCGGCGCTGGCGGCGGGGCGCTCACCGGGCGCCGGCCGTGAACTCCTGACGGACGAGGACCGCCGGGTGGAGCGGATCCTGCTGGAGCTGCGGCTGCGGGAGGGCGTACCGCTGACCCTCCTGAAGCCGGACGGCCTGGCCGCCGCACACCGGGCCCTGACGGACGAACTGCTGCAGCAGGGCCCGTACGACGAGGGCCGCGCGGTGCTCACCCTGCGCGGGCGCCTGCTGGCGGACGCCGTGGTCAGGGACCTGGTGGACTGAACCGGCCTGCGGACAGATCGCGCGGCCGTGATCGCTCACGGGAGGCCGCTTCGGGGACGGGAACATGATCGGCCGGGTGCTCGTGCCCGCCGGCCCGCCGGGCGCCGCGCAAGGTGCTGTCAGGCGGTGGAGGAAGAGGGCCGCGACCGCCCGGCCGTCAGGCGGGGGTCGTGACGAAGTCGATCAGTTCCTCCACTCGGCCCAGGAGTTCGGGCTCCAGGTCCCTGTAGGAGTGGACGCGGGAGAGGATGCCCTGCCAGGCGGCGCCCGTGTTGTCCGGCCAGCCCAGCGCCCGGCACACGCCCGTCTTCCAGTCCTGGCCGCGCGGGATGCGCGGCCATGCCTCGATGCCCAGGGCCGACGGCTTCACCGCCTCCCAGACGTCGATGTACGGGTGGCCGACGACCAGGGCGTGGTCGCTGGTCACCGACTCCGCGATGCGCCACTCCTTGGTGCCCGGGACCAGATGGTCGACCAGCACACCGAGCCGGGCGTCCGGGCCGGGGGCGAAGTCCGCCACGATCGACGGCAGGTCGTCCACGCCCTCCAGGTACTCCACGACCACGCCCTCGATGCGCAGGTCGTCGCCCCAGACCTTCTCCACCAGCTCCGCGTCGTGCCGGCCCTCCACGTAGATGCGCCCGGCGCGGGCCACACGCGCGCGTGCGCCGGGGACGGCGACCGAGCCGGAGGCGGTGCGGGTGGGGCGTGCCGGGGCCGAGGAGGGGCGGACCAGGGTGACCACCCTGCCCTCCAGCAGGAATCCCCGCGGCTCCAGCGGGAACACCCGGTGCTTGCCGAAGCGGTCCTCCAGGGTCACCGTTCCGGCCTCGCAGCGGATCACCGCCCCGCAGAAACCGGTGCCGGGCTCCTCCACCACCAGACCGGGCTCCGCCGGGACCTCCGGGACGGGCTTCGGCTTCTTCCAGGGAGGGGTCAGGTCGGCGGAGTACTGGCGCATTCGGATGACGATAGGAGAAGCGCGGCGGCGATCACCGCGACACGCCGAAACGCGCCGCCAGCGCGTCCCGTTGCGCCCGTACGAACCCCGCGTCCACCACCGCTCCGTGACCGGGCACGTACAGCGCGTCCTCGCCGCCGAGAGCCAGCAGCCTGTCCAGGGCGGCCGGCCAGTGCGACGGTACGGCGTCCGGTCCCGCCTGCGGTTCGCCGGACTCCTCGACCAGATCGCCGCAGAAGACCACCTCCGGTGAGCCGGGCACCAGGACCACGAGATCATGGGCCGTGTGGCCCGGGCCCACGTTCGCCAGCAGCACCTGCCGGCCGCCGCCCAGGTCGAGGGTGCACTCGCCGGAGACATGATGGCGGGGCGCGACGAGGGCGGTCACGGCCTCCTCGGCCACGTCCGCGTCCAGCCCGTTGCGCACCGCGTCCGCCAACAGTTCCTCCCGCGCGTGCCGGGCCTCGAACACCGTGTCGATGCCGACCGCGCCGTACACCTCCGCGCCCGCGAAGGCCGGCGCCCCGAGGACGTGGTCGAAGTGCGGATGCGTGAGCGCGAGATGGGTCACACGATGACCGGCCAGCGCCTCCGCCCGGGTCCGCAGCTCCACGCCCTCCGCCAGGCTCGACCCGCCGTCGATCACCAGCGCCGTGCCCGCCCCCACGACCAGCCCCGCCGTGCAGTCCCACCCCGGCAGCCGGCACCGCCCCACCCCGGCCGCGACCCGCTCCCACCCGAGCTCTTCCCAAGTCACCGTCATACCGCGACGCTAACGGTACGACCCTCTCAACCGTGCCCGACCTTGCCCTGGGTGTACCCCACAGCCGTACACTGGGCCGGGGAACGCTGGCACTCGGCGGGACAGAGTGCCAGGCGAAGTGGCTAGGGGACGACTTCTGGAGGTGTGCGCATGCTGAGTGAACGACGGCTCCAGGTGCTGCGCGCCATCGTCCAGGACTACGTCGGCACCGAGGAGCCGGTCGGGTCGAAGGCCCTGACCGAGCGGCACAACCTCGGCGTCTCCCCGGCGACGGTCCGCAACGACATGGCCGCCCTGGAGGACGAGGGGTACATCGCCCAGCCGCACACCAGCGCCGGGCGCATCCCCACCGACAAGGGCTACCGCCTGTTCGTCGACAAGCTCGCCGGCGTCAAGCCGATGAGCGCCCCCGAGCGGCGCGCGATCCAGAACTTCCTCGACGGCGCAGTCGACCTCGACGACGTCGTCGCGCGGACGGTCCGGCTGCTCGCGCAGCTGACCCGGCAGGTCGCCGTCGTGCAGTACCCCTCGCTCACCCGCTCGACCGTGCGGCACGTGGAACTGCTCTCGCTCGCCCCCGCGCGCGTGATGCTCGTGCTGATCACGGACACCGGCCGGGTGGAGCAGCGCATGGTCGACTGCCCGGCGCCCTTCGGTGAGGCCTCGCTCGCGGACCTGCGGGCGCGGCTCAACAGCCGGGTCGCGGGACGGCGCTTCACGGACGTCCCGCGTCTCGTGGAGGACCTGCCCGAGGCCTTCGACGTGGAGGACCGGGGTACCGTAGCGACGGTGCTCTCCACCCTCCTGGAGACGCTCGTCGAGGAGAACGAGGAGCGGCTGATGATCGGCGGAACCGCCAATCTGACCCGCTTCGGACATGACTTCCCCCTCACCATCCGGCCCGTCCTGGAGGCGCTGGAGGAGCAGGTCGTCCTTCTCAAGTTGCTTGGAGAGGCGGGGGATTCGGGCATGACCGTACGCATCGGTCACGAGAACGCCTACGAGGGACTCAACTCCACGTCCGTGGTCTCGGTCGGCTACGGTTCGGGCGGCGAGGCAGTCGCCAAACTCGGCGTGGTCGGACCGACCCGCATGGATTACCCGGGAACGATGGGAGCGGTACGCGCAGTGGCACGGTACGTCGGACAGATCCTGGCGGAGTCGTAAGTGGCCACGGACTACTACGCCGTTCTCGGCGTGCGCCGCGACGCGTCGCAGGAAGAGATCAAGAAGGCCTTCCGGCGGCTCGCCCGCGAGCTGCACCCGGACGTCAACCCCGATCCGAAGACCCAGGAGCGGTTCAAGGAGATCAACGCCGCTTACGAGGTGCTCTCGGACCCGCAGAAGAAGCAGGTCTACGACCTCGGCGGCGACCCGCTCTCGCAGGCGGGCGGCGGTGGCGCGGGCGGCTTCGGCGCCGGCGGCTTCGGGAACTTCTCGGACATCATGGACGCGTTCTTCGGTACGGCGTCCCAGCGCGGCCCGCGCTCGCGCACCCGGCGCGGCCAGGACGCGATGATCCGGCTGGAGATCGAGCTCGACGAGGCGGCCTTCGGCACCACGAAGGACATCCAGGTCGACACCGCGATCGTCTGCAACACCTGCAACGGCGAGGGAGCGGCCCCCGGCACCACCGCGCAGACGTGTGACATGTGCCGTGGCCGCGGTGAGGTCTCCCAGGTGACCCGGTCCTTCCTGGGCCAGGTCATGACGTCGCGTCCCTGCCCCCAGTGCCAGGGCTTCGGCACGGTCGTGCCCACGCCGTGCCCGGAGTGCGCCGGTGACGGCCGGATCCGCTCCCGCCGCACGCTGACCGTGAAGATCCCGGCCGGTGTGGACAACGGCACGCGGATCCAGCTCGCCGGCGAGGGCGAGGTCGGCCCGGGCGGCGGCCCGGCCGGTGACCTGTACGTCGAGATCCACGAGCTCCCGCACTCCACCTTCCAGCGGCGCGGGGACGACCTGCACTGCACGGTGACGATCCCGATGACGGCGGCGTCCCTGGGCACCAAGGTGCCGCTGGAGACGCTGGACGGCATGGAGGAGGTCGACATCAGGCCCGGCACCCAGTCCGGCCAGTCGATCCCGCTGCACGGCCGGGGCGTCACGCATCTGCGCGGCGGCGGCCGGGGCGACCTGATCGTCCACGTCGAGGTCCAGACCCCCACCAAGCTCGACCCGGAACAGGAACGCCTCCTGCGCGAACTGGCCAAGCTCCGCGGCGAGGAACGCCCCCAGGGCCAGTTCCAGCCCGGGCAGCAGGGGCTGTTCTCGCGGCTGAAGGATGCGTTCAACGGGCGCTGACGCGGGCTGAGCGGGCTGCCGGGGGGCCGGGGGTTGGCCCCCGGGCAGGCGCCGCCAACGGGTGCTGAGGCTCGCTCATTCAGGTGGTCCGTGCCGTGGGGATGCCCGATTCGGACTTGTTGGGAGGACGTGACAACATGCGGTCATGTCCTCCGCGCTGACCGATCTCTTCCCGTATCCGATCGTGCAGGCCCCCATGGCGGGCGGCGTCTCCGTGCCCGCGCTCGCCGCCGCCGTGTCCGAGGCCGGCGGGCTGGGGTTCCTGGCCGGTGGGTACAAGACCGCCGACGGCATGTACCAGGAGATCAAGCAGCTGCGGAGCCTGACCAGCCGCCCCTTCGGCGTGAACCTCTTCCTGCCGCAGCCGGAGTACGCCGACCAGGGCGCCGTGGAGATCTACACCCACCAGCTGACCGGTGAGGCCGCCTGGTACGAGACCGAGCTCGGCGACCCGGACAGCGGCCGCGACGACGGCTACGACGCCAAGCTCGCCGTCCTGCTGGACAACCCGGTGCCCGTGGTGTCGTTCCACTTCGGCGTCCCCAGCCGGGACGTCGTCGACTCCCTGCACCGCCTGGGCACCTTCGTCCTGGTCACCGCGACCACCGCCGAGGAGGCCCTCGCCGTGGAGCGGTCCGGGGCCGACGTGGTGATCGCGCAGGGCGTGGAGGCCGGCGGCCACCAGGGCACCCACCGCGACACCCCGGAGAACGACGGCGCCGGCATCGGCCTGCTCTCCCTCGTCGCCCAGGTCAGCGAGACCGTGGCCATCCCGATCGTCGCCGCCGGCGGCATCATGCGCGGCGGCCAGATCGCCGCCGTCCTCGCGGCGGGCGCGAGCGCGGCCCAGCTCGGCACCGCGTTCCTGGCCACGGCCGAGTCCGGCGCCAACGCCGTCCACAAGCAGGCGCTCACCAACCCCCTGTTCACGCGGACGGAACTCACCCGCGCCTTCTCCGGCCGCCCGGCCCGCGGCCTGGTCAACCGCTTCATGCGTGAGCACGGCCCGTACGCCCCCGCCGCCTACCCCCAGCTCCACCACATCACCGCGCCCCTGCGCAAGAAGGCCGCCGCGTCCGGCGACGCGCAGGGCATGGCGCTGTGGGCGGGGCAGGGGCACCGCATGGCCCGCGAGCTGCCGGCCGGGCAGCTGGTCGAGGTCCTCGCCGCCGAGCTCGACGCGGCCCGGACGGCGTTGTCGGGCCAGGGGGACCTGCGATGACCGCGCCGGTGTTCGTCGCCGAGGACCTGCCGGCCGGCGCCGGTCCGTACGTCCTCGACGGCGCCGAGGGCCGGCACGCGGTCTCGGTGAAGCGGCTGCAGCCCGGCGAGGAGGTCGTCCTCACCGACGGCGCCGGTCGGCACGCGGCGTGCGAGGTGACCGGCGCCGAGGGCAAGGACCGGCTGCTCGTCCGCATCGTCTCGGTGTCCGAGGAGCCGGAGCCCGCCCCGCGCATCACGGTCGTCCAGGCCCTGCCCAAGGGCGACCGGGGTGAACTGGCCGTGGAGACCATGACCGAGGTCGGTGTCGACGCCGTCGTGCCCTGGCAGGCCGCCCGCTGCATCACCCAGTGGCGGGGCGAGCGCGGACTGAAGGCGCTCGCCAAGTGGCGGGCCACCGCCCGGGAGGCCGGCAAGCAGTCCCGGCGGGTCCGCTTCCCCGAGATCGCGGACGCGGCGACGACCAGACAGGTTGCCGCACTTCTCGCCAAAGCCGACCTCGCCGCCGTCCTGCACTCCGACTTCGAGCACCGCAGCGAGCACCTGGCCACCGCCGAACTCCCCGCCCACGGCGAGATCGTGCTGGTCGTCGGCCCCGAAGGGGGCGTGTCCAAGGACGAGTTGGCGCTGTTCGAGGAGGCGGGTGCGAAGGCGTACGTGCTGGGGCCTACCGTGCTGCGTACATCGACCGCCGGCACCGCGGCTGCGGCCCTGCTCCTGGGCCGCACCGGCCGCTGGTCCTGACCACCCACCGGGGGACCACGTGGAACTCGCCCAAGTCCGCCTCCTCGTCGCCGACTTCGCCGCCTGCTACCGCTTCTACGCCGACGTCCTCGGGCTGAAGCCGCAGTCCGGGGCGAGCGAGGGACCGTACGAGAAGTTCAGCCCGGCCACGGGATCGGCGGGGATCGCCCTGCAGGACCGCTCGATGATGGCCGAGGTCCTGGACGAACTGGGCGACACGGCCACCGGCCACCGCTCGCTGGTGGTGCTGCGCGTCGACGACCTCGACGGCTACTGCGAGCGGATCACGGAGCGCGGGGCCACCGTGCTGCACGGTCCCGCCCCGATGACCGACCGCATGCGCGTGGCCCATCTCAAGGACCCCGAGGGCAACCTGGTGGAGCTGCAGGAGTGGCTGCTGCTGCGGACCTGAGGCCGGGTCGGCTCCTCCTCGAGGGGCGCTCCAATGACCGTATGCGCCCTTCCGCGGACGCGCACTCGGTGGCAGGCTGCCCTTCATGGGGGCGTTGAGGCGCAGTTGGCGACGGCCACCGGCACGACGGGTGGCGGCCGTGGCGGGGTTTGCCGTCGTGGCCGTCGGAGGGGCCGTGGCCTGTGATCCCGGTGGGCTCGGCACCGCGGCCGTCGCGTACACCACCGACCAGACCGCGACCAAGGAACTGAAGCGGCACAACATCGACGTGCAGTGGCTCAGCTGCACCGCCAACTACGGCAACAACAACACCAGTCACAACACCATGCCCAGCGCGAGCGAGACCACCGTCGCCAACGTCGACTGCCAGGGGCAGACCAAGGACGGCAAGGACATCACCGTCACCGGCAAGGTCACCCGCGCCGTGGACGGCGCCTGTGTGCGCGGTGACCTGACGGCCAAGGTCGGCGGCAAGACGCTGTTCCACGTCGCCGGGCTCGGCGACTGCACCTCCACGCCCTCCCCGATCGTGAACAACCCCAGCGGCGGCAACGGCAACCAGCCCGGCGCCACCGTCACCGTGACCGTCACGCGGACCATCTGGTGCAAGGGCGACCCGCAGTGCTGGCCGGTCCAGGGCAAGTGATCCAAACCGCTGCCCGGCGACCCGGCGGCTGCCTAGAGTGATCGTGTGACGCAGCCCGCAGCCCCCGCGTATCTCCGGTTCCCGCACCTGCACGGCGACTTGCTCGCCTTCACCGCCGAGGACGACGTGTGGCTCGCCCCCCTCGACGGCGGCCGGGCCTGGCGGGTCAGCGCGGACAACGTGCCGGTGAACCACCCCCGCATCTCGCCCGACGGCACCACCGTCGCCTGGACCTCCACCCGCGACGGCGCCCCCGAGGTCCATGTGGCCCCGATCGACGGCGGTTCCGCGAAACGCCTGACGTACTGGGGCAGTTCACGCACCCAGGTGCGCGGCTGGACCCCGGACGGAGACGTCCTCGCGATCAGCACCCAGGGCCAGGCCAGCCTGCGCCGCAGCTGGGCACGGGCGATTCCGCTCGACGGCGGCCCGGCGGCCACCCTGCCCTACGGCCCCGTCGGCCATGTGGCCTTCGGCCCGTCCACCGTCCTGCTCTCCGCGCCCATGGGCCGCGAGGCGGCCTGGTGGAAGCGCTACCGGGGCGGCACGGCGGGCAAGTTGTGGATCGACCGGGACGGCGACGGCGAGTTCGTGCGCCTGCACGAGGACGTGGACGGCAACCTCGAGAGCCCCGTCTGGACCGGCGACCGGATCGCCTTCCTCTCCGACCACGAGGGCGTCGGCGCCGTCTACTCCTCCCTCGCCGACGGCTCCGACCTGCGCCGGCACACCCCGATCGACGGCTTCTACGCCCGCCATCTCGCCGGCGACGGCACCCGGCTGGTGTACGCGTCCGCGGGTGAGCTGTGGATCCTCGACGACCTGGACACCGCCGAGCCGCGCCGCCTGGACGTCCGGCTCGGCGGCCCCCGGCTCGACCTGCAGCCGTTCCCGGTGAACGCCGCCCGCTGGTTCGGCTCCGCGCACCCCGACCACACCGCCCGCGGCAGCGCGGTCGCCGTCCGCGGCTCCGTGCACTGGGTCACCCACCGCTCCGGCCCCGCCCGCGCCCTGGCCGCCGAACCCGGCGTACGGGCCCGGCTGCCGCGCACCTTCCGGGTGGACGGCGAGGAACACGTCGTCTGGGTCACCGACGCCGAGGGCGACGACGCCCTGGAGTTCGCCCCCGCGACCGGCACCGCCCCCGGCACAACCCCGCGTCGGCTGGCCGCCGGACAGCTCGGCCGGGTCCTCGACCTCGCCGTGGCCCCCGACGGCGGCCGCGTCGCCGTCGCCGCGCACGACGGACGCGTCCTGCTCGTCGAACGGGACACCGGCGAGGTCCGCGAGGTGGACCGCTCCACCGACGGGGACGTCTCCGGCCTGGTCTTCTCCCCCGACTCCGGCTGGCTCGCCTGGTCCCACCCCGGCCCGCGCCCGCTGCGGCAGCTGCGCCTCGCCAACACCACCGACCTGTCGGTCACCGAGGCCACCCCGCTCCGCTTCCGCGACTACGCGCCGGCGTTCACCCTCGACGGCAAGCACCTCGCCTTCCTCTCCGCGCGCTCCTTCGACCCGGTCTACGACGAGCACGTCTTCGACCTCGCCTTCGTCGGCGGCTCCCGCCCGCACCTGATCCCCCTCGCGGCGACCACCCCGTCCCCGTTCGGACCGCAGCGCCACGGCCTCCCCTTCGACGCCCCGGACAAGGACGAGACCCCCGACAGCGAGGGCACCCCCAGCACCCGTGTCGACCTCGAGGGACTGGCCGACCGGATCGTGCCCTTCCCGGTCGAGGCCGCCCGCTACTCCACCCTGCGCGCCGCCAAGGACGGGGTGCTGTGGCTGCGCCACCCCGTGCGCGGCGTCCTCGGCGCCTCCCGGGCCACCCCGGACGACCCGGACCCCAGGACGGCCCTGGAACGCTACGACCTGGCCCAGCAGCGCATCGAGCACCTCGCCTCCGACGCCGACCACTTCGCCGTCAGTGGCGACGGCAAGCGCGTCCTGCTGTGGACCGAGGACAAGCTCAAGGTCGTCCCCAGCGACCGGCGCGCCTCGAACGACGACGACAGCGACAGCAACATCACCGTCGACCTCGGCCGCGTCCGCCACACCGTGGACCCCGCCGCAGAGTGGCGCCAGATGTACGACGAGACCGGCCGCCTCATGCGGGACAACTTCTGGCGCCCCGACCTCGGCGGCGTCGACTGGGACGGCGTCCTGGACCGCTACAGGCCCGTCCTCGACCGCGTCGCCGCCCACGACGACCTCGTCGACCTCCTCTGGGAGGTCCAGGGCGAACTCGGCACCTCCCACGCCTACGTCACCCCGCGCGGCAACCACGGCCACGGCGAACGCCAGGGTCTGCTCGGCGCCGACATCTCCCGCCACGAGGACGGCGCCTGGCGCGTCGACCGCATCCTCCCCGCCGAGACCTCCGACCCCGACGCCCGCTCCCCGCTGGCCGCGCCCGGTGTCGCGGTCCGCGCCGGGGACGCGATCGTCGCGGTCGCCGGCCGCCCGGTGGACCCGGTCACCGGGCCCGGACCGCTCCTGGTCGGCACGGCCGGCAAACCCGTCGAGCTGACGATCCTCCCCTCCGGCGGCGGCGACCCCCGGCACGCCGTCGTCGTCCCCGTCGCCGACGAGGAACCCCTGCGCTACCACGCCTGGGTCGCCGACCGCCGCGCCTACGTCCACGAGCGCTCCGACGGCCGCCTCGGCTACCTCCACGTCCCCGACATGCAGGCCCCCGGCTGGGCCCAGATCCACCGCGACCTGCGCGTCGAGGTGGCCCGCGAGGGCCTGGTCGTCGACGTCCGCGAGAACCGCGGCGGCCACACCTCCCAGCTGGTCGTCGAGAAGCTGGCCCGCAGGATCGTCGGCTGGGACCTGCCACGCGGACTGCGCCCCTACAGCTACCCCGAGGACGCCCCCCGCGGCCCCGTGGTCGTCGTGGCCAACGAGTTCTCCGGCTCCGACGGCGACATCGTCAACGCCGCGATCAAGGCCCTGGGCCTGGGCCCGGTCGTCGGCACCCGCACCTGGGGCGGGGTCATCGGCATCGACAGCCGCTACCGCCTGGTCGACGGCACCCTGGTCACCCAGCCGAAGTACGCGTTCTGGCTGGAGGGTTACGGCTGGGGCGTGGAGAACCACGGCGTCGACCCGGACGTGGAGGTCGTGCAGCGGCCCCAGGACCACGCGGCCGGCCGTGACGCCCAACTGGACGAGGCGATCAGGCTCGCGCTGGAGGCACTGGAGACCAGCCCGGCGAAGACGCCGCCGGGCCTGCCGGCCTGACCGCCGACGATAGAGTGGCCCCACATCCGATCACCGCTGTTCAGGAGGGCACATGGCCGGGGAACCGCAGGACGACTGCCTGTTCTGCAAGATCGCGGAAGGGCACGTCCCCGCCACGATCGTCCGTGAGACAGAGACCACCGTCGCCTTCCGGGACATCAACCCCCAGGCCCCCACCCACGTCCTGGTGATCCCCAAGGTCCACTACGAGAACGCGGCCACCCTCGCCGCCGCCGAACCCGCCATCGCGGCCGACGTCCTCACAGAGGCCCGGTCCGTCGCGGAGGACGAGAAGCTCGACAGCTACCGCATCGTCTTCAACACCGGCGCCGGCGCGGGCCAGACCGTCTTCCACGCCCACGCCCACGTCCTCGGCGGCCGCGGCCTGCAGTGGCCCCCCGGATAACCCACCGTGTCGGTACGTGAATTGGTCGTCCTCGGCACAGCCAGCCAGGTCCCGACCCGGCACCGCAACCACAACGGCTACCTGCTCCGCTGGGACGGCGAGGGCATCCTCTTCGACCCCGGCGAGGGCACCCAGCGCCAGATGCTGCGCGCCGGGGTCGCCGCGCACGACCTGAACCGCATCTGCGTCACCCACTTCCACGGCGACCACTCCCTCGGCCTCGCCGGCGTGATCCAGCGGATCAACCTCGACAAGGTCCCGCACGAGATCACGGCGCACTACCCGCGCAGCGGGCAACGCTTCTTCGACCGCCTGCGCCACGCGACGGCGTACCGCGAGACGGTCGCGCTCACCGAGGCCCCGGTCCACACGGACGGCCCGCTGGCCACCACCCCGGCGTACACGCTGGAGGCCCGCCGGCTCTCCCACCCCGTCGAGTCCTACGGCTACCGCCTCACCGAACCCGACGGCCGCCGTATGCTCCCCGAGCGTCTCGCCGCGCACGGCGTCAGAGGCCCGGACGTCGGCCGCCTCCAGCGCGAGGGCTCACTGGACGGCGTCTCGCTCGACGACGTCAGCGAGGTCCGCCGCGGCCAGCGGTTCGCGTTCGTCATGGACACCCGCCTCTGCGACGGCGTGCACGCGCTCGCGGACGGCGTCGACCTGCTCGTCATCGAGTCGACCTTCCTCGACGAGGACACCGGCCTCGCCACCGAACACGGCCACCTCACCGCCGGCCAGGCGGCCCGCGTGGCCCGGGACGCCGGCGTACGGCACCTGGTGCTGACGCACTTCAGCCAGCGCTACACCGACCCCGAGGAGTTCGAGCGGCAGGCGCGCGCGGCCGGCTTCGAGGGCGAGCTCACGGTGGCGCACGACCTGCTGCGGATCCCGGTTCCGAAACGTCGTTAAATCACCCGTACGATACTGCGATGCCCCTCCCCAAAGCAGAACTGCACCTCCACATCGAAGGAACCCTGGAGCCGGAGCTCGCTTTCGAGCTGGCCGCCCGCAACGGCGTCGAACTGCCGTACGCCGACACCGCCGAGCTCCGCGAGGCCTATGACTTCGCGGACCTCCAGTCCTTCCTGAACCTGTACTACGAGCTCATGGCCGTCCTGCGCACCGAGCGGGACTTCGAGGACCTCGCCGACGCCTACCTCGCCCGCGCTGCCGCGCAGGGCGTCCGGCATGCGGAGATCTTCTTCGACCCGCAGGCGCATCTCGCGCGGGGCGTGGAGATGGGCACGATCGTCGAGGGGCTGTGGCGGGCGCTGGGGAGCAGCGAGGCCGACCACGGCGTCTCCACCCGGCTCATCCTCTGCTTCCTGCGCGACGAATCCGCCGAGTCGGCCCTGCAGACCCTGCACGCGGCGAAGCCGTACCTGGACCGGATCACCGGCGTCGGACTCGACTCCGCGGAGGTCGGGCATCCGCCGGTGAAGTTCCGCGAGGTGTACGCCGCCGCCGCGGACCTCGGGCTGCGGCGCGTGGCCCACGCCGGTGAGGAGGGGCCGCCGGAGTACATCACCGAGGCGCTGGACGTGCTCGGCGTCGAGCGGGTCGACCACGGGCTGCGGTGCGTCGAGGACCCGGCGCTGGTCGAGCGGCTGGTGCGGGAGCGGATACCGCTGACCCTGTGCCCGCTGTCCAACGTCCGCCTCCGCACGGTCGACACCCTCGCCGACCACCCCCTGCCGGCGATGCTCGACGCGGGGCTGATGTGCACGGTCAACTCCGACGACCCGGCCTACTTCGGCGGCTACGCGGGCGACAACTTCGAGGCCGTACAGCGGACCCTGGGCCTGTCCCAGGACCGGCTCCGGCAACTGGCCCGCAACTCCTTCCTGGCGTCCTTCCTGGAGGACGACGAGGAGCGGCGGGCGCGGTACCTCGCCGAGGTCGAGGCATACGCGTTTTGAGGCAGCAGGCGTCGTAGCGAGGTACCCGGCCGTCACCTTCTCAGCCGTAAACGACCGGGCCTGTGCGGCTCGGTTGCGTTCACACCTTGTCGCGCTCCCGACTGCCCCCTACGACAGGACGGTTACGGGTCGCATCTCCCTGCTCTCACGACGTTATGTGGGAGCAGAGACGGGTGCGGTGACAAACACCCACGCCGAGCGTGCGCGATTGCGCACGTTGACCCCGGCGACGACATCGGCAGGCCCAGCGAGGCCACACCGACGACAACAGAAGCGGTCTCGTGAAGGCCGGTTGGCCTTCTCGATGTGCCCGCAGCGCGGGCAGCGCTGCGAGGTGTGGGCCGCATCCACTTCAAGAAACGGAACTCCTGCCCGGCGAGCCTTGTAGGCGAGGTGCTGTCCCAGCTGGTGGAACGGCCACGAGGAGAGGGTGTTCCGCTGGTCGCGACGAAGCCGTACCCGGTCCAGGATCCCGTCCAATTGCTCGACAGCGATACCCCGTCCGGTGCGTTGCGCGACGGACACGATCTCCTTGCTGATCTTGTGGTTTACGTGTGTGGCATGCCGCTGTTCCTTCTGAGCTCGGCGGGCCAGACGGCGGGTGGCCGAGCGCGTGCCTTTCCGCTGTAGTTCGGCGCGCTTGTGGGCCTGCCAACGCCGGTACCGACGCAGACGGTGTCCTTGGTAGTTGACGCTGTCACTGGTAGTGGCGAGATTGACAATGCCGCGATCTACCCCGATCCAGTCGGTCGGTTCGGTGATCTCGGGGTCGGGGACCTCACAGGTGGCTAGTAGGTACCACTTGCCTTTCTTCCGAATCAGATCGCTCTCCCCCTTGCGGTGCTCCGAAAGGAGTTTCATCTGTCCTGGCTCGCCGGTGTAGCGCATGCCGCGCAGCCGACCGTTCACGGTCCAGATCGACACGGTGTGGGCATCGGTCTGCCAAGACAAGCACCGGTCGTCAAACGGCTGTGCCGCCTCCGGCCGGAAGCTGACCGGCGAGCCAGTGGCCTTGCGGTGCCGCTTCGGTCCCTTCCCGTCCAGCAATCCCGCCTTCAGCTGTGCCGCCAGCGTCGTGTAGGCGTCCACGACTTTCCTCACCACCCGCACCGCGGGCTGTGCTGAAAGGTCGAAGGCGGCTTTCACATCCGCGTACACGGCCTTCTGAAGCCCGTTGCGGTCCCGTACCCCCGACTCGAACGCGATGCGGGAGACGTAATTGGCGGCCCGGTTGCAGGCGTGCAGCGTCGCATCCAACGCCTGAGCTTGCTCGGGTGTTGGCAGCAGTTTGACCTGCACCACCAATCGCATGACAGCAACCGTAGTGACGTGCTCGCACGTCAGGACCTGGATCGCACACTCTCACCCGAACAAGTGAATCTCTCACAGACGCGCGTGCCTGTGCGGGCTGTTCTGGGTCTCGTTGGCTACCGCCAGTATGGGGCGCCCCCCGCGCCCGGTGCCGTCGCCTCGATCTTCGTCCTGATCTCCCGCATCACCGCCACGATCCGCTCCTCGTGCTCCGGCGTCAGCCGCGCCACCGGCACCGAGCAGCTGACCGCGTCCTGCGCCGGGACCTCGTAGCGCAGCGCGAACCCGAAGCCGACGATGCCGAGGACGCCCTCCTCGCGGTCGATGGCGTAGCCGCGGGCGCGGACCTCGGCGAGGTCGGCGGCCAACGCCTCCCTGGTGGTGCGGGTGTTGGGGGTGAGGGCCTCGTACGGGCCCTCGGGGAGGTCGTCGTCGGGGCGTTCGGCCAGAAGTGCCTTGCCGAGCGCGCCCACGTGCGCCGGCAGGCGGCGGCCGACCCGGCTGATGGTCCGCAGGTACTCGTGCGACTCCCGGGTGGCCAGATAGGCCACGTCCCGGCCGTCCAGGCGCCCCAGGTGGATCGTCTCGCCCAGTGCCTCCGACGCCTCGTCGAGATACGGCCGTACGACCCGCACGCGCGGGTCGGAGTCCAGATAGCTGGTGCCGGTCAGCAGGGCGTGGATGCCGATGCCGTAGAGGGAGCCGGTGATGTCCGTGCGCACCCAGCCCCGGCCGATCAGCGTCTGCAGCAGCGCGTACATCGAGCTGCGCGGCACCTCGAGCGCCTCCGCCAGTTCCTGCAGCCGTGCCGGCCGGTCGCCGCGCGCGGCGAGCAGTTCCAGCAGTTCGACCGTCCGTGCCGCGGACTTCACCTCGCGAACACCGCCGCCTGTCTCCGACATGGGGCGATGGTAGTCCGCCGCCATCCGCCCGTTGACGCCCGACGTTCGCATACCTAGGCTTTGTCTCCATACGTGGATGGCATCTATATGGGGAGACGTCGTGACGGGTGAGACGGAAACGACCGCGCGCAGGCTGCGGGAGGGCATGGAGGGCGGAGTGCTCTCCTTCCCGCTGACCTCCTTCCACGACGACGGCTCGCTCGACCCGGACGGCTTCCGCGCCCATGTCGCGGACCGGCTCGCCACCGCGCCCGGCGCCCTCTTCCCCGCCTGCGGCACCGGCGAGTTCTTCTCGCTGGAGGAGGACGAGTACCGCCAGGTCGTCACCGTCGCCGTCGAGGAGGCGGCCGGCCGGGTGCCCGTCGTCGCCGGGACCGGCTACGGCTGGGCGCAGGCCGCCCGCTTCGCGCGCATCGCCGAGGAGGCCGGCGCCGACGCCCTGCTCGTGCTGCCGCACTACCTCGTCGGCGCCCCGCAGGAGGGCCTCGTCGCCCAGCTGGAACAGATCGCGGCCCGCACCCGGCTCCCGCTGATCGCCTACCAGCGCGGCCAAGTCGCCTACACACCCGCCTCCCTGAGGCGGATCGCGGACATCCCGAACGTCATCGGCCTCAAGGACGGCCACAGCGACCTCGACCGGCTCCAGCGCCTCACCCTCGCCGCACCCCAGGGCTTCCTGTTCTTCAACGGCGCCGCCACCGCCGAGATCCAGGCCCGCGCGTACGCCACCGTCGGCGTCCCCGCCTACTCCTCCGCCGTGCACGCCTTCGCGCCCGAGATCGCGAACGCCTTCTTCACCGCCCTGCGCGCACACGACGACAAGGCCATGGACCGGCTGCTGCGCGACTTCTACGTGCCATTCGTGGAACTCCGCGACCGGGTACCCGGCTACGCCGTGTCCCTCGTCAAGGCCGCGGCCCGGCTGCGCGGAGGTCCCGTCGGCCCCGTCCGCGCCCCGCTCACCGACCCTTCGCCCGCCGACCTGGCCGACCTGCGGGCCCTCCTCGCCACCGGCCTCGACCTCGTAGGAGCCTCCCTGTGAACCTCACGATCACGGACGTCTGGCTGACCCCGATCCTGGTCGCCGACCCGCCGCTGCTCAACACCCAGGGCGTGCACCAGCCGTACACCCCGCGGCTGATCGTGGAGGTCCTGACGGGCGACGGGATCACCGGCGTCGGCGAGACGTACGGCGACACCAAGTACCTGGAACTGGCACGCCCCTTCGCCGAGAAGCTGAAGGGCCGTCAAGTGGACGACCTCAACGGCCTGTTCACCCTCGCCGACGAGGTCGCCGTGGACGACGCCCGGGTCTCCGGACAGGTCGACGTCGGCGGACTGCGCGGCGTCCAGACCGCCGACAAGCTGCGCCTGTCCGTCGTCTCCGCCTTCGAGGTGGCCTGTCTGGACGCCCTCGGCAAGACGCTCGGCCTGCCCGTGCACGCGCTGCTCGGCGGCAAGGTCCGGGACGCCGTCGAGTACAGCGCGTACCTGTTCTACAAGTGGGCCGCCCATCCCGAGGGCGTGGCCTGCGAGCAGGACGACTGGGGCGCGGCCGTCGACCCGGCGGGCGTCGTCGCGCAGGCGCGGCTGTTCAAGGAGCGGTACGGGTTCACCTCGTTCAAGCTCAAGGGCGGTGTCTTCCCGCCCGAGGAGGAGATCGCCGCCGTACGCGCCCTCGCCGAGGCCTTCCCCGGTCACCCGCTGCGGCTCGACCCGAACGGCGCCTGGTCCGTGGAGACCTCACTGAAGGTCGCCGGGGAGCTCGCGGACGTCCTGGAGTACCTGGAGGACCCGGCGCTCGGCACGCCCGCGATGGCCGAGGTCTCCGCCGGCACCGACGTGCCCCTCGCCACCAACATGTGCGTGACGACCTTCGCCGAGATCAAGGAGGCGTTCACCCGGGACGCCGTCCAGGTCGTCCTCTCCGACCACCACTACTGGGGCGGGCTGCGCAACACCCAGCAACTCGCCGCGATCTGCCGGACGTTCGGCGTCGGGATCTCCATGCACTCCAACACGCACCTCGGGATCAGCCTGGCCGCGATGACCCATGTCGCCTCCACCGTCCCGAACCTCCACCACGCCTGCGACTCCCACTATCCCTGGCAGTCGGAGGACGTCCTCACCCAGCGGCTGACCTTCGACGACGGCAAGGTCACCGTCTCCGACGCGCCGGGCCTCGGCGTCGAACTCGACCGGGAGAAGCTCGCCGTCCTGCACCAGAGGTGGCTCGACGACGACGGTGCGCTGCGCGAGCGCGACGACGCGGCGGCGATGCGGATCGCCGACCCCGAGTGGGTCACCCCCGCCGTGCCCCGCTGGTAGGACCGGGGACGGCCCGCACGGTACGGGGGGCGGCCGCTGCGGCGTGAGCGGCGGCGGATCGTCAGTGATGTGGTGCACACTGGCTGGATCCGCACCATGTCAGGGAGTGCACCGTGATCGCGCCCAACGCGTCCACCGGAAAGGGACCGTCACCCGTCATCGAGGGACCGCAGTGCCGGGCCCAGGTCGATCCGCTGGCCGGCCTGCGCACGCCCGACGACCCGCCCTGGGACGTGTACCTGACCGGCACGGTCTTCCTGGACATCATCTTCACCGGGCTCGACTCCGCCCCGGTGCGCGGCACCGAGTCCTGGGCGCGGGGCATGGGATCGAGCCCCGGCGGTGTCGCCAACATGGCCACCGCCCTCGCCCGGCTCGGCCTGCGGACCTCCCTCGCGGCCGCCTTCGGTGACGACCACTACGGCGAGTACTGCTGGGACGCGCTGGAGCAGGGCGAGGGCATCGACCTTTCCGCGTCCCGCACCGCGCCCGGCTGGCACTCCCCGGTCACCGTCTCCATGGCGTACGAGGGCGAGCGCACGATGGTCTCCCACGGCCACGAACCGCCCCCGGAGGAGCCCGCCCCCGACCACCCGCCGTACGCCCGCGCGGCCGTCGCCTCCCTCACCCCTGGCACGCGCGCCCCCTGGATCGCCCAGGCCGCGAGCCGCGGCACCCGCATCTTCGCCGACGTCGGCTGGGACGACACCGGGGCCTGGGACCTGGCGGGCCTGGCCGACCTGGAGCACTGCGAGGCCTTCCTGCCCAACGCGGAGGAGGCCATGCGCTACACCGGCGCCACCTGCCCGCGCGCCGCCGCCCACGCCCTCACCGAACACGTGCCGCTCGCCGTGGTCACCCTGGGCGCGGAGGGCGCGTACGCCGTGGACCGGCGGACCGGGGAGACGGCGGAGGTCCCCGCCATCGCCGTGGAGGCCCTGGACCCGACCGGCGCCGGTGACGTCTTCGTGGCCGGCTTCGTCACCGGCACCCTGGCGGGCTGGCCGCTCGCCGACCGGCTCGCCTTCGCCGGACTGACGGCGGCCCTCTCCGTCCAGGAGTTCGGCGGCTCCCTCTCGGCCCCGGGCTGGGCGGAGATCGGCGCCTGGTGGCGGAAGGTGCAGTCGGTGGAGGGACAGGAGCCGGAGGCGCTGAGCCGGTACGCCTTCCTGGACGCGCTGGTTCCGGGGGAGGGAACGACCCGCCCGTGGCCGCTGCGGCGGGCGGTGCCGACGATCGGGTTCGGGCGCTCGGCGTAGCGGACGCCGAAAAGCCCTACGGCGTTGTCAGTGCACCGTCGTACCCTTGGAATTGCGAGGCCGCCCTCAGCTGCGCGGCCGTGACGAGGAGGAACCGCAGGCCTACAGAGCCGGCCCATGACTCAGACACCCACAGCTCACACCCCCGCGCAGGAGCAGGCGAGAGCACAGTTCACGGTTCCCGCCCAGCACCCGATGGTCACCGTGCTGGGATCAGGCGACTCCCTCCTGCGCGTGATCGAGAAGGCCTTCCCGGCGGCCGACATCCACGTCCGGGGCAACGAGATCAGCGCGGTCGGCCACCCGGTCGACGTCGCCCTCATCTCGCGCGTGTTCGAAGAGATGATGCTGGTGCTCCGCACCGGGCAGCCGATGACGGAGGACGCAGTGGAACGCTCGATCGCCATGCTGAAGGCGAGCGAGAACGGGACGAGCGACGGCCAGGAGACCCCGGCCGAGGTACTGACGCAGAACATCCTGTCCTCCCGCGGCCGCACCATCCGCCCCAAGACCCTCAACCAGAAGCGGTACGTCGACGCGATCGACAAGCACACGATCGTCTTCGGCATCGGCCCCGCCGGTACCGGCAAGACCTACCTCGCCATGGCCAAGGCGGTGCAGGCCCTGCAGTCCAAGCAGGTCAACCGCATCATCCTGACCCGCCCCGCGGTCGAGGCCGGCGAACGCCTCGGCTTCCTCCCCGGCACCCTCTACGAGAAGATCGACCCGTACCTGCGCCCGCTGTACGACGCACTGCACGACATGCTCGACCCGGACTCGATCCCGCGGCTGATGGCGGCCGGGACGATCGAGGTGGCGCCGCTGGCATACATGCGCGGTCGCACGCTCAATGACGCCTTCATCATCCTGGACGAGGCCCAGAACACGAGCCCCGAGCAGATGAAGATGTTCCTGACCCGGCTCGGGTTCGACTCGAAGATCGTGATCACCGGTGACGTGACCCAGGTCGACCTGCCCAGCGGCACCAAGTCGGGGCTGCGTCAGGTCCAGGACATCCTGGAGGGCCTCGACGACGTCCACTTCTCCCGCCTGTCGTCCCAGGACGTCGTACGGCACAAGCTGGTCGGCCGTATCGTCGACGCGTACGAGCAGTACGACAGCAAGCACGGCACGGAGAACGGCACCCACAAGGGCAGCCGGGGGAAGTCCGCGCACAAGGGGAAGTAGACACACACAGCGCCATGTCGATCGACGTCAACAACGAGTCCGGAACCGAGGTCGACGAGCAGGCGATCCTCGACATCGCCCGCTACGCACTCGCACGGATGCGCATCCACCCCCTCTCCGAGCTCTCGGTGATCGTGGTGGACGCCGACGCCATGGAGCAGCTGCACATCCAGTGGATGGACCTGCCGGGGCCCACGGACGTCATGTCCTTCCCGATGGACGAGCTGCGTCCGCCGTCGAAGGACGACGACGAGCCCCCGCAGGGCCTCCTCGGTGACATCGTGCTGTGTCCCGAGGTCGCCAAGAAGCAGGGCGAGGAGGCCGAGACGCAGCACTCCATGGACGAGGAGCTCCAGCTGCTCACCGTCCACGGCGTGCTGCACCTGCTCGGCTACGACCATGAGGAGCCCGACGAGAAGGCCGAGATGTTCGGTCTGCAGGCGGCCATCGTGGACGGCTGGCGCGCGGAGAAGGGCCTGACCGGTCCGTCCCCGGCCCCGACCGTCTCATGAGCGGTCAGATCGTCGCGGGCGCGGTCGCCCTGGTCGTCGTGGCGTGGCTCGCCGCCTGCGCGGAGGCGGGCCTCGCCCGTGTCTCCAGCTTCCGCGCCGAGGAGGCGGTCCGTTCCGGCCGGCGCGGCAGCGCGAAGCTCGCGCAGGTCGCCGCCGACCCGACCCGCTATCTGAACGTCGCCCTGCTGGTCCGCGTCGCCTGCGAGATGGCGGCCGCGGCCCTGGTGACGTACGCCTGTCTGCAGTCCGTCGACGGCACCACCCGCGCCCTGCTCGCCGCGATCGGCGTGATGGTCCTGGTGTCGTACGTCGCCGTGGGCGTCTCGCCGCGCACCATCGGCCGCCAGCATCCGCTCAACACGGCGACGGCGGCGGCGTACGTCCTGGTGCCCCTCGCGCGGATCATGGGCCCGATCCCCAACCTCCTCATCCTGATCGGTAACGCCCTCACCCCCGGCAAGGGCTTCCGCCGGGGGCCGTTCGCCTCCGAGGCGGAGCTGCGGGCGCTGGTCGACCTCGCGGAGAAGGAGTCGCTGATCGAGGACGAGGAGCGCCGGATGGTGCACTCGGTCTTCGAGCTCGGTGACACGCTCGTCCGGGAGGTCATGGTCCCGCGCACCGACCTCGTGGTCATCGAGCGCTACAAGACGATCCGTCAGGCCCTCACCCTCGCGCTGCGCTCCGGCTTCTCGCGCATACCGGTCACCGGCGAGAGCGAGGACGACATCGTCGGGATCGTGTACCTGAAGGACCTGGTCCGCAAGACGCACATCAGCCGGGACGCGGAGAGCGAGCTGGTGTCGACGGCGATGCGGCCCGCCGCCTTCGTCCCCGACACCAAGAACGCCGGCGATCTGCTGCGCGAGATGCAGCAGGAGCGCAACCACGTCGCCGTCGTCATCGACGAGTACGGCGGCACGGCCGGCATCGTCACCATCGAGGACATCCTCGAGGAGATCGTCGGGGAGATCACCGACGAGTACGACCGCGAACTGCCGCCCGTGGAGGACCTCGGCGAGGACCGCTACCGCGTCACCGCCCGCCTCGACATCACCGACCTCGGCGAGCTGTACGGGCTCGACGAGTACGACGACGAGGACGTGGAGACCGTCGGCGGTCTGCTCGCGAAGGCCCTGGGCCGTGTGCCCATCGCGGGCGCGTCCAGCACGGTCGAGCTTCCGGACGGGCGTGAACTGCGCCTGACCGCCGAGGCCGCCGCCGGCCGCCGGAACAAGATCGTCACGGTGCTGGTGGAGCCGGTGGGGCCGGCCGGTCCGCCCGAGGAGGAGAAGGACGCATGACCCCCGAGGAGCTGCGCGGCTTCTGTCTGTCCTTCAACGCGGCCGTGGAGGACTTCCCGTTCTCGCCGGAGATCTCCGTCTTCAAGGTCCTCGGCAAGATGTTCGCGCTCAGCTGGCTCGACAATCGGCCACTCACGGTGAACCTCAAGTGCGACCCGGAGGACGCGATCCGGCTGCGCACCGACCACCCGGGCCTGATCATCCCCGGCTACCACATGAACAAGCGCCACTGGAACACCGTCACGGTCGACGGCGACCTGCCCGACGGCCTGGTGCGGGAACTCGTCGAGGACTCCTACGACCTGGTCGTGGCCGGTCTGCCGCGTGCCGAGCGGCTCCGCCTCGACCGCCCCTGAGCTGCGCGGCGGCGGTGGTTATGCTCGGCTCATGACCGACAGCAGCGCGCTTGATCCCGAGGACCGCAAGATCGTCACCCTGGCCCGTTCCGCGCGGGCGCGCAACGGTGTGCCCGAGGGGGCGGCCGTACGGGACGAGACCGGGCGGACGTATGTCGCC
This sequence comes from Streptomyces sp. NPDC002144, assembly GCF_053593695.1. Lineage (NCBI taxonomy): Bacteria > Bacillati > Actinomycetota > Actinomycetes > Kitasatosporales > Streptomycetaceae > Streptomyces > Streptomyces sp. NPDC002144. The sequence continues at coordinate 157,202 of NZ_JBSFDB010000011.1, read as the reverse complement.
GGGACCGTCGCGCTCGCCTCGCTGGAGCTGAGCGCGCTGCGCACGGCGGTGGCGATGGCGGTGGCCTCGGGCGCGAAGTCCCTGGAGGCGGCGGTCGTGGTGACCGAGGCCGGGTCCGTGCCCGAGCAGGACCTGGCGGCCGTACGGGATCTCGGCGGGGCGGGGACGCCGGTGCTGCTCGCGGGGCCCGACGGGACGGTGCGCGACACGGTCACCACAGGCTGAAAACCGCCCTTTTCAGAGTGGGCCGGAGTCGGCCGGAAATCCTCCTTGCCGCCTCCGTGTCTCTCGGGCATCAATGGAATCCGTAGTTCCGACGGACCGTCAGATTCCTTACTCCACCCCCCACTCGGCGCCCCGCACCGCGCCTGCCGACGGCCCGTCCGGACCTCTCCCATCCATCCCCACATGGCTTTCCCAGACACGGGAAGGGAGCCGGATTCCCCATGAGAGGCAAACGCACAGGAGCAGGTGCGGCCATGGTGGTGGGGGCCCTCGCGGCCGCCTCGCTGGCGTTCGCGCCCAGTGCCCTCGCCGTCACCCCGCAGACCGCGACGATCAGCGCGGACTGCGGCGCCTTCGGCAGCGGTCAGGCCACGCTCACCGCCACCCAGGACGGCACGGCGGCCACCATCACCGTCACCTCGGCCGTCACCGCCCCGATCGCTCTGTCGCAGGACTCGATCTCCTCGACGCTGACCCTGGTGAACAACACCACGGGCGGCACCAGCACGTTCAGCGGGACCAAGAACCCCGCGATCGCGGCCGGTGACCTCGTCACCGTCGGCCCCCTCGACGGCACCGTCGCCTCCGGTGACAGCCTGGAGGCGTACGGCGGCTCGCTGCAGCTGGTCGTCTTCGGGATCACCGTCACCTGCACGGCGACCGGACCGCAGTCGCCCGGACCGTTCGTGTTCGACTGACCCGAGTCCGGGCAGCTCAGCCGGCGGACCGTCAGTTCCCGGTGGCCACACAGAAACTGACGGTCCATCAGTTCATTTCGGCATCTCCATTGACTTCTCACGCGATCCACACATCAATGCCCCCAGCGAGCACAGAAGAAGAGGGGGCACACCCATGGGTTCGCAGAACCGAAGACGCCGTCTGGCGTCGCTGTTCGGGGCGGCCGCGCTCGCGGTCACCGCGGGCGGCGCCCTGGCCTGTCCGGCCGGCGCCGCCACCAACGTGGACTTCCCCACGCACTGCATCCCGCCCGCCGTCGCCGGCATCCCGCCGATCGACGGCACGACCACGGCGAGCATCTCGGTGGACAACACCGCACCGAAGGTCGGCGACACCGTCACCGTGACCTACACGGTGGTCAAGCCCGCCGCCAGCAACCCCACCGCGATCGCCCTGCCGGCCGACATCATGACGCCCACCGGCAAGATCACCCTCACCGGTGCGCAGACCGGGGACGTCACGGTCGCCGGACCCAAGAAGAACGACCCGGTGCCCGGCAACGGCGCCTTCCCGTCGTTCTCCATGACCGGCACCTTCAAGGTCACCGCGCCGGGAGCGATCAAGCTCTCGCCCGGCGACTACAACATCCACACCAGCTACATCCTGGAGCTGGACACCCCGTGCACGGTGACCAACCCGCCCGCCCCGGTCTCCGAGACCGTCACGGCGACGAACTCCACCCCGGTCAACACCCGTGCCATCACGCTGAACAAGGCGTCCGGCAACCCCGGTGACAGTGTCGGCGTCAGCGGCACCGGCTTCACCGCGGGCGCCACGGTGACCCTGGCCGGACGGTCCGGATCCACCCAGACCGCGGACAAGGCCACCGTCACCGCCGACGCGAGCGGCAAGATCAGCGGCTCCCTCGTCGTCAACGACAAGACGACGACCGGGATCGTGGCGTACGAGGGCAGCGCGTACAGCGACGCCCTGGGCGCCGGGCCGGCCACGTACACGGTCATCGACAACACGCCGATTCCGGCCGGGAGTCAGAAGCTGACGACCACCGTGAACGCGGGCACGCTGTCGATGTCCCAGGCCGGGGACTCCGTAGCACTGTCGGCGGTGGACTTCGGCAAGGGCGGGGCCTCCACGGGCAAGCTGCAGACCGTCACCGTCAAGGACTTCCGCGGCGGTCCGGCCGGCTGGTCGCTCACCGGCAAGGTCACCGACTTCACCGGACCCGGCGCCAAGATCGACGCCGGGAAGCTGAGCTGGACCCCCGCCTGCGCCACCAAGGCGGGCAGCCCCAGCACCTGTCAGGCGGGTTCGGCGGGCACGGTGGGCACCTCGGGCGCGACCCTGGCGTCCACCCCCAACGGCACGCTGACCGGCGGCGAGTTCACCGCGGACGCCCAGCTCTCCCTGGACGTACCGGCGTTCACGCCTCCCGGGTCGTACTCCGGGGTCCTGACCCTGACGCTCAGCTGACCGTACGGGCGTCCGCACCCGCCCGTTGCTCTCCTACCGCCGAAGTCCGTGGGGGTCCGCACCCATGAGAAAGCTCTCCGTCCTCCTGCTCGGTCTGTTCCTCGCCGCTCTCGCCACGCCCGCGCACGCCGCCGACAACGGCAGCTGGTCGGTCTATCCCCTCGCCTCGAAGATCGCCGCGCGGCCCTACTTCTACCTCTCCGCCGATCCCGGTACGACCGTCTCGGACAAGGTCGTCGTCGCCAACAAGACCGCCGGGCCGCTGACCTTCCGCCTCTACGCCGCCGACGCCTACAACACCGCCCGGGACGGCGGGTTCGCGGTGCGCACGGTGCACGAGAGGCAGCGGGGCGTCGGGGCCTGGGCCAGGCCCGCCACGTCCCGGATCACCGTCCCCGCGCACGGCAGGGTCACCGTGCCCTTCACGCTGCGCGTGCCCGAGGGGGCCGAACCCGGCGACCATCCGGGCGCGTTGGTCGCGCTGGACGAGCGGATCGACAAGGGCAGCGGGTCCCTGGCGCTCGGTGTGCAGCGCGCGGTCGCCGCCCGTGTCTACCTGCGCGTCGGCGGACCGACCCTCCCCGCGATCTCCGTCGAGAACGTCCACATCAGCCACAGCCAGCCGCTCGTCCCCGGCTTCGGGACCAGCACGTCGACGATCTCCTACACCCTGCACAACACCGGCAACGTCACGCTCGACCCCAGGGTGGAGCTGCGCGCGAAGGGCCTGTTCGGCCGGACCCTGCTCTCCCGCGACCTGTCCCGCATCCCCTCCGAACTCCTGCCGGGCCAGCGCGTGCACCTCACGGAGCCGTGGCGCGGGGCGCCCCAACTCGACTGGGGCGACATCACGTTGACGGCGAGCGCGCAGGACACCCGGGAGTCGGCGAGCGCGTCCTTCCTCGCGGTGCCATGGATCGCGACGGCGGTGCTGCTGGCGGCGCTGGCCGTGGGCACGGTGCTCTTCGTCAGATCGCGCCGGACGCGGGTGGCCGGTCAGGGCCCGGCGCGTCCCGCGGGATCCCCGGCCACGGCGCGCGACGCCGAGCGGGAGCGGCATCCGTCGAGGAGATGAGCGTTGCGGCGGATGCCCGGGCGGCCTGCTCCCTGTGCGCGCCGGGCGGTGTCCCCCGTCACCGGTGTCTCAGAGCGCGTCCGGGCCGCGCTCTCCCGTCCGTACCCGGACGACCGTCTCGACCGGCAGGGACCAGACCTTGCCGTCGCCGATCTTGCCCGTCTGCGCGGCCTTGACGATCGCGTCGATGACGGCGTCCGCGTCGGTGTCGTCGACGACGACCTCGAGGCGGACCTTGGGCACCAGGTCGACCTGGTACTCGGCGCCGCGGTACACCTCGGTGTGGCCGCGCTGGCGGCCGTAGCCGCTGGCCTCGGTCACGGTCAGACCGTGCACGCCGATCTCCTGCAGGGCCGTCTTCACCTCGTCGAGGCGGTAGGGCTTGACGATCGCGGTGATGAGCTTCATGCCTGGCTCTCGGCCTTCCGGACGGAGGGGACGACGGACGCGCTGACCGGGGCGCCGTGGCCCAGGACGCCGTGATCGTATGCGGTCTCGGCGTGCACCGTAAGGTCCAGGCCGGTGTGCTCGTGCTCCTCGGCCGCCCGGAAGCCCATGGCCTTGTCGAGCAGCTTGCCGATGCCGTACGTCACCGCGAAGGCGTACGCGGCGACGACCACCACCCCGACCGCCTGCTTGCCCAGCTGGGCGAGCCCGCCGCCGTACAGCAGGCCCTCCGTCCCGCCCGTCATCGCCTTCTCGGCGAAGACGCCGATCAGCAGGGTGCCGATCACACCGCCGACCAGGTGGACGCCGACGACGTCCAGCGAGTCGTCGTAGTTCAGCCGGAACTTCCAGCTCACCGCGTACGAGCAGACGACACCGGCGGCGAGGCCGACGACGAGGGCGCCGAGCAGGGAGACCGTGCCGCAGGACGGCGTGATCGCGACCAGGCCCGCGACCGCGCCGGACGCGGCGCCCAGGGTCGTCGGGTGGCCGTCCCGCTTCTGTTCGACGAAGAGCCAGCCGAGCAGACCGGTGCAGCCGGCGGCGAGGGTGTTGAGGAACGCGGCGGCCGCGAGGCCGTTGGCGCCGAGCGCGGAGCCGCCGTTGAAGCCGAACCAGCCGAACCAGAGCAGACCCGCGCCGAGCATCACCATCGGCAGGTTGTGCGGACGCATGGCGTCCTTCTTGAACCCGAGCCGCGGGCCGAGGACCAGCGCGAGGGCGAGACCCGAGGCGCCGGAGGTGATCTCGACGGGCATGCCGCCCGCGAAGTCCAGGGCGCCGAGGCGGTACAGGATCCAGCCGCCCGGGCCCCAGACCCAGTGCGCGACCGGAACGTATACGAGCAGCGTCCACGCCGGCACGAAGACCAGCCACGCCGAGAACTTCGCCCGGTCCGCGATCGCGCCGCTGATCAGGGCCGCCGTGATGATCGCGAAGGTGAGCTGGAAGGTGGCGAACAGGACGGTGGGGACGGAGCCGTGCACGCTGTCGGGGCCCAGGCCCGCCATGCCGGCGTGCTTCAGGCCGCCGACGAGTCCGCCGCCGATGTCGTCGCCGAAGGCGAGCGAGTAGCCGGCGGCCAGCCAGACCACGGTGACCAGGGCGATCGACACGAAGCTCATCATCAGCATGTTGAGGACGCTCTTCGTGCGGACCATGCCGCCGTAGAAGAGGGCCAGGCCCGGGGTCATCAGCAGGACCAGGGCGGTGGCGGCGAGCAGCCAGGCGGTGTCGCCCGTGTTGATCTGCGCGGCGGCGAGGGGCACGTTGGTCTCCATCGAGGTGGGGGCTCGTCAGAGGGTCACCGGCGTGCGTTTCCGGTTGCGTACGGCTGTGTTTCCGTGACGTTTCGTTGCGGCGGGGTTACCGAATCCTCACGGTACGGCGGGGCCCGGGGATCAGGGAGAATGGGCGGCATGAGCGTTCGTACCCAGTCATCCGAAGAGTCGGGCGAGACCGTCCACCGTGCCGGCTTCGCCTGCTTCGTGGGGCGCCCCAACGCGGGCAAGTCCACCCTCACGAACGCTCTGGTCGGGCAGAAGGTGGCGATCACCGCGAACCAGCCGCAGACCACGCGGCACACCGTGCGGGGGATCGTGCACCGGGAGGACGCCCAGCTCATCCTGGTCGACACCCCCGGGCTGCACAAGCCGCGCACGCTGCTGGGGGAGCGGCTCAACGACGTCGTGCGCACGACGTGGGCCGAGGTGGACGTGATCGGTTTCTGCCTGCCGGCGAACGAGAAGATCGGCCCCGGTGACCGGTTCATCGCCAAGGAGCTGGCGGGGATCCGCAAGACGCCCAAGGTGGCGATCGTCACCAAGACCGACCTCGTCGACTCCAAGACCCTCGCCGAGCAGTTGATCGCCATCGACCAGCTGGGCAAGGAACTCGGCTTCGAGTGGGCGGAGATCGTGCCGGTGTCGGCGGTCGGCGACAAGCAGGTGAACCTGCTGGCCGACCTCCTCGTGCCGCTGCTGCCCGAGGGGCCGGCGCTCTACCCCGAGGGCGACCTCACCGACGAGCCCGAGCAGGTCATGATCGCCGAGCTGATCCGCGAGGCGGCGCTGGAGGGTGTCCGCGACGAGCTGCCGCACTCCATCGCCGTCGTCGTCGAGGAGATGCTCCCGCGCGAGGACCGCCCGGCCGACAAGCCCCTCCTGGACATCCACGCCAACCTTTTCATCGAACGCCCCAGCCAGAAGGGCATCATCATCGGCCCCAAGGGCAAGCGCCTGAAGGAGGTCGGCATCAAGTCCCGCAAACAGATCGAGGCACTGCTGGGCACGCCGGTGTTCCTGGACCTCCACGTGAAGGTCGCGAAGGACTGGCAGCGGGACCCGAAGCAGTTGCGCCGCCTGGGGTTCTGACCACGTTCCTCGCCCCCGCCGCCCCTACCCGTCCCCTCCCCAGGGGCTGCCGCCCCTACGACCCCGCTCCCGGGGGCTCCGCCCCCTGGGCCCCCGCCCCAGGGGCTGTCGCCCCTTCGCCCCGCCCCAGGGGCTGTCGCCCCTTCGCCCCGCCCCAGGGGCTCCGCCCCCTGGGCCTCCGCCGCTTGGGCCTCCGCCGCTTGGGCCATGGGAATCCGCCCCGGTGACACCCTGCTCGTGCCGCCCAGGGGCTGCCGCCCCTACGACCCCGCTCCCGGGGGCTCCGCCCCCTGGGCCCCCGCCGCCTGGGCCCCCGCCCCAGGGGCTGCCGCCCCTACGACCCCGCTCCCGGGGGCTCCGCCCCCTGGGCCCCCGCCGCTTGGGCCCCCGCCGCCTGGGCCCCCGCCCAGGGGCTGCCGCCCTTCGCCCCCCGCCCCAGGGGCTCCGCTGGAGCTCGCCGTTCGGTTTTCCGCCGGGGCTCGCCTTTCTGGTCGGGGCGGGGCTTCGGCCCTTGGGCGCCGGGCGGCGCTTCGTCTCCTGGGTCCGTGTCGGGGCCTCGTCTCCTGGGTCTGTGCCGGGGCTTCGGCCTCTGGGCTACCGTCGGGGCTTCGGCCTCTGGGCTACCGTCGGGGCTTCGGCCTCTGGGCTACCGTCGGGGCTTCGGCCTCTGGGCCACCGTCGGGGCTTCGGCCCCTGGGCTACCGTCGGGGCTTGGGCTTCTGGATTCTCTTCCGCGCTCCGACTTCTAACTTCCCGTCGGGGCTCCGCCCCCGGGCATTGACTGCTGGTTTCCCGCCGGGGCTCCGCCTCGGGCTCTCCGCCAGGGCCTCGCCTTCTGGAGTCCCGATCAGCTCGGGCCTCAGGCCACCGCCGGAACTTCCCCCTCTTGCAGCCCCCGCAGCTTCGCCCCCTGTATGTCCCAAGGCTTCGCCCCGGCCCCCGTCGGCGCGAAGGGCCTCGGGCTCAGACGCCCGATGGGTTGGGTCGCGGGGCCATGTCCTGTAGGCCCACCACCCGCAGCAACTGCAGTCGTTCGTGCGACTCCGTGCCCGGGCGGGCCGTGTGGAGGATCAGGTGGTGGTGGCCGGTTTCGGTGAGGAGGATTTCGCAGTCCAGTTCCAGGAGGCCGACCAGGGGGTGGCGGAAGCGCTTCGTGGACTGGCGGCGGACCGCCACCTCGTGGTCGTCCCACAGGCGCGCGAACTCCTCGCTGGAGGCGAGCAGTTCGGCCACCAGCGCGGCCGGTTCCGGGTCGTCGGGGCGGGACGCGGCCACCGCCCGCAGGCTCGCCACATGGCTGCGCGCATGGGCCGGCACGTCCTCCGGTGGGAACAGGTCCCGGGCCGCCGGGTCCAGGAAGAAGCGGCGCAGCATGTTGCGCTCCCGGGGCGGACGAGCCGACGTGTCGCCGCTCAGCGCCCTCGACATCGCGTTCTGCGCCAGCACCTCCCCGCAGTCCGTCGAGACCATCGCCGGGGTGTCGTGCAGGCGGTCGAGGACCAGCAGCAGACCGGGGTTGACGTGCGGGGACGCACCGCCCCGGCGCGGCGGCTCCTCGCCGGCCAGATGGAACAGGTGGTCGCGTTCGTCGTCCGTCAGCCGCAGCGCGCGGGCCAGCGCCGTCAGGATCTGCCGGGACGGCCGCGGCCCCCGGGACTGCTCCAGGCGCGTGTAGTAGTCGGCCGACATCCCGGCCAGCTGCGCCACCTCCTCCCGCCGCAGCCCCGGCGTACGGCGGCGCGGGCCGGCCGCGAGACCCACGTCGGAGGGGTCCAGGCGGGCACGGCCACGGCGCAGGAAGTCCGCGAGTTCGGCTCGGTTCACCCCTCCAGCGTGCGGGAGCCGGCCCGGCTTATCCAGGGACTGCCGGTCCCCTGATCGGAAGGTCTCTCCCGGTGGCCGGCGTCCCGCTGAAGGGTGGGTGGGGACGAGAGGAGCAGAACATGCTGACATTGGTCACGGGTACGACAGGACAGGTCGGACGGCGCTTCGTGCCGAGGCTGCTGGCACAGGCCCGGGCGGGCGAGAACGTGCGGATCCTGGTGCGGGACGCGGCGCGCGCGGAGCCGTTCGCCCGGCTCGGCGCCGAGGTCGTGATCGGAGACATACGGGACACCGAGGACCTCGCCAAGGCGGTCGCCGGAGCCGACGCCGTCGTCAACGTCGCCGCCGCCTTCCGCGGGGTCCCGGACGAGGAGGCGTGGGCCGTCAACCGGGACGCGGCGGTGGAGCTGGGCCGCGCCGCCCAGGCCGCCGGTGTTCGGCGCTTCGTGCAGGTCAGCACCGGGCTGGTGTACGGCGTGGGACGGGGCCGTCCGGTGACCGAGGAGGACGAGAGCCGGCCCGGCGGCGCGATGTGGGGCGCCTACCCCGCCTCGAAGGCGGAGGCCGAAAGGGAACTGCTGGCGATGGAGGGCCTGGACGTACGGATCGCCCGGCTGCCCTTCGTCTACGGCGAGGGCGACCCGCACCTCGCCCAGTCGCTGCGCTGGGCCGGGCAGTGGGCGGCGACCCAGCGCCTGCACATGGGCCACCACGTGGACGTCGCCCAGGGCCTGCTGCGCGTCCTGCACGCCCCCGGCATCACCGGCCGGATCTACAACATCGCCGACGACGCCCCGGTCACGGCCGTCGAACTGCACCAGCTCAACGGTGCCAAGGTGCCCGCCGAACTGCACGAGCGCACCGACCCCGACCCTTGGCTGGTGATCATGTCGACCGACCGCATCCGCCGTGAGCTGGGCTACCGCCCCCGGTACCCGTCGGTCTACGCCGCCCGGGACGCCGGCGCCCTGTAGGTCACTCCACGCCGGGTCACTCCACGCCCCGGATCCGCTGGACCAGCACCGCCCCCGCCAGCCCGATCACCGCCGACACCAGGTACAGCACCCGGTAGCCGCCCAGGTAGGTGACGATCGGCGCGGCGAGGGCGGGTGCCGCGACCTGGGGCAGGGCGTTGGCCACGTTGATCACGCCCAGGTCCTTGCCCCGGTCCAGGGCCTTGGGCAGGACGTCCGTCATCAGCGCGAAGTCGACCGAGGTGAACACGCCGAAGCCGATGCCGAGCACGGCCGCCGCGACGACCGCCCCCGGCCAGGTCTGCCAGCCCGCCAGCGCCCCCGTCGCCACCGCCATCAGCACCCCGGACCAGATCACGAACGGCTTGCGCCGCCCCGTCCGGTCCGACCACACGCCGCCCACCACCACCGTGGCGAGCAGCGTCACGCCGTTCACCGCGGTCAGGAGCAGCACGCCCTGGTCGGGGTCGTGGTAGTGCAGCCGGTCGCGCAGGTAGTAGAGCAGGTACAGCAGCACCAGCGCGTTGCTGAGGTTGATCAGGAAGCGGGTGAGCCAGGCCCACCCCAGGTCGGGATACCGCCGCGGACTCAGCCAGAACCCGGTGAGAAAGCCGCGCCAGGACCACACCGGCCGGTCCGCGGCCCCCAGCCGAAGATCCGGATACCGCAGCACGTACGGCAGCACGCCCAGCACCGTGAACACCGCGCACGCCACATACCCGGCCCCGATCCCGCCGGCCACCGTCGCGAGCCCGGTCCCGCCGACCACGCCCAGGATCTGCGCGGCCCCCAACCAGCCGCCCACGGACCCGCGTTGCAGCCGGGGCACCCGGTCCGGCACCGCGGCCGTCACCGCCGCGAAGGCCGCGTTCAGCGTCAGCTGGACCAGGCACCAGCCGAGCGTCATCGTCGCCATCCCGTCCGCCCCGGCGAGGACCAGCAGCGACAGCGCACCGCCCGCCGCCCCGGCCACGATCCAGGGCGTACGGCGGCCCCAGCGCGCGGTGGTGCGGTCCGAGAGGGCGCCGAAGAGGGGGTTGGCGACCAGCGAGACGACCGCGCCGATCCCGGTCACCCAGGCCAGCATGTTCTCCTTCGACATGCCGGAGCCGGGCGCGAAGTCCTTCGCCTGGGAGGCCAGCAGGATCTGCAGGGGGCCGTACCAGCCCACCCAGATCGCCCCGTTGGCGAGCGAGAGGGAGGCGGTCCAGCCCCGGCCGACCCGCTCGACCGGCTCGGCGAGTGCCTGCGGGGGCCGGGTGGTCGTCATCTCTGCGCCCGCAGCACGTCCCGGAACCAGCCGTACGAGGCCTTCGGCGTCCGCGCCTGCGTCTCGAAGTCCACGTGGACCAGCCCGAAGCGGCGCGCGTACCCCTCCGCCCACTCGAAGTTGTCCATCAGCGACCACACGAAGTACCCGCGCACGTCCACGCCCGCCTCCACCGCCCGGTGCAGGGCGCGCAGATGACCGTCCAGGTAGGCGATCCGGTCCTGGTCGTCGAGGCCCTCGTAACTGCAGCCGTTCTCGGTGATGACGACGGGCGGCAGCCGGTCGCCGTAGCGCTCGCGGAAGCCGGTGAGGAGTTCCGTCAGGCCCTCGGGGACGACGGGCCAGCCGAAGTCGGTCACCGGGACGCCCTCGATCTCCCGCACGGAGAAGGGCAGTTCGGCCGGGATGGTGAGGCCGCCGAACTCGATGTCCGTGCCCTGCGGGGCGCCCACGCGGGTCGGCGCGTAGTAGTTGATCCCGTACCAGTCGATCGGCTCGGCGATGACCTTCAGATCGGCCTCGACATCCCCCGGCATCAACTCGCCGATGCCGTCCGGGTACTGGCCCAGGAGCAGGGGGTCGGAGAACAGCCGGTTGAGCAGCAGGTCGTAGAAGTCGGCCGCGTCGACGTCGGCCTGTTCCGAGGACGCCGGCCAGGTCGGACCGTGCGAGTTGGCGATCCCGATGTCCGTGGCACCGGCCGCGCGCAGGGCCCGTACGGCCAGACCGTGGGCCAGCAGCTGGTGGTGGGCGACCGGAAGCGCGTCGAACATCAGCTGCTTGCCGGGCGCGTGGGCGCCCAGCGCGTGCCCCAGCAGGGTCTGTTCGGCGGGCTCGTTGAGGGTGATCCACTTCCGCACCCGGTCGCCCAGCCGCTCGGCGACCACCGACACGTACTCCGCGAACCGCGAGGCCGTGTCGCGCTCCAGCCAGTCCAGGGCGACGGGCAGGTCCCAGTGGAAGAGGGTGGGGACGGGGCGGACGCCCGCGGCCAGCAGCTCGTCGACGAGACGGTCGTAGAAGTCCAGGCCGCCCGGGAAGTTCACCCGCGGCCAGGAGATCGAGAAGCGGTACGCGTCCACGCCGAGGCCGGCCAGGAGGGCCACGTCCTCGCGGTAGCGGTGGTAGTGGTCGCAGGCCACCGCCGCCGTGGAACCGTCCTTCACCCGTCCCGGCTCGGCCGTGAAGGCGTCCCAGACCGAGGGCTCGCGCTCGTCGACGGCGCCCTCGATCTGGTGGGCCGAGGTCGACACGCCCCAGAGGAAACCGGCCGGGAAGCGGGGTATCGGATTGCCTGCATCAGTCGCCATGGGCGGGATCATCCTTACCGCCGGTAACGGAAGTCAACGCCCTGGCGTGAACCCGTGGTTACGCACCTTCCTTCAGTACCCGGGAGATCAGCTGCCGCTGCTCCTCGGTGAGCCGGGGATCGGCGGCGTACACCGTTCTGCCGTCGACCGTGATCTCGTAGCTGAACCCGTCGGGCACGCCCGCCGGCGGCGTGGCCCGGCCGGCGGCCACCGCCTTCTCGGCCAGGGCCTGCCACTCGTGCGCGTCGGGCCGCCCCGAGGTGTCCACCTCGGCGCGGCGCTCGATGCCCGCGAATCCACCCGTGCGCCTCACTCGAATACGCATGGGTCCGTGTCTAGTACGGAACTACGACGTGCGCACCCCGACCTGCTCCCAGGCCTTCAGAACGGCCTGAAGCTCCTCGCCGTCGCTGTATCGGGCCTTGGCCGCCGCGACCGTCAGCTTGGCGAAGTCCGCGAACAGGGCGTCCTTCTTCAGCTCGCCGCCGGTCAGGACGTCGTACCAGATCTGGCCGGCCTTCTCCCAGGCGTGGCCGCCGAGTGCGTTCGCCGCCAGGTAGAAGGCGTGGTTGGGGATGCCGGAGTTGATGTGGACGCCGCCGTTGTCACGGCCGGTGCGGACGAAGTCGTCCATGGTCGCGGGCTGCGGGTCCTTGCCGAGGACGTCGTCGTCGTACGCCGTGCCCGGCTCCTTCATGGAACGCAGCGCCTTGCCCGTCACCCGGGGCGCGAGCAGGCCGGCGCCGATCAGCCAGTCGGCCTCGGCGGCGGTCTGGCCGAGCGTGTACTGCTTGATGAGGGAGCCGAAGACGTCGGACAGGGACTCGTTGAGGGCGCCGGGCTGGCCGAAGTAGGTCAGGTTGGCCGTGTACTGGGTGACGCCGTGGGTGAGTTCGTGGCCGATGACGTCGATCGGGATGGTGAAGTCGAGGAAGATCTCGCCGTCACCGTCGCCGAACACCATCTGCTCGCCGTTCCAGAAGGCGTTGTTGTAGTCCTTGTCGTAGTGCACGCTCGCGTCGAGCGGGAGCCCGTTGCCGTCGATCGAGTCGCGCTCGTAGGCCTTCAGATACAGCTCGAAGGTGGCGCCGAGACCGGCGTAGGCGCGGTTGGCGGTGGCGTCCTTGCCGGGGTCGTCGCCCTCGCCGCGGACCTTGTGGCCGGGCAGGTCGGTGCCGTGGCGGGCGTCGTAGATGGTGCGGTGGGGTTGCTCGGCGGCCGCTCCCGTGGGCGGGGCGACGGCAGGGGCGCCGATGACGGTGGTCAGACGGCGGTGGGTGCGCTCGAAGGCGTCGCGCTCGAGGGTCTTGCGAGCGGCGTTGGCGAGCGCCGGGTCCTCGTGCTGGGCCAGCTTGTCGAGGATGTGTGGCGGTACGACGGTGCAGAAGACGGGCTCTGAGCCCCCGTTGGTCTTCGTCATGCCCGGCACGATGGCACTGCGTTAGCTGTATGTCACTAGGTGCCACCATGATTGGTGAAATGTAGGGATGCGTTCGCCGTGGGTGGTTGCTCTGTGTTATGCGGTGCGGGTTGAGTGTGGTTTCTCGCGCCCACGCGGCGGAGCCGCACATCGACACAGCCCCGCGCCCCTTAAAAGCGTCACGGTCCCGCATGCTGATACGGGGCCGCCGATGGGCATCGGCTCGGCTACAGTGGCTCGCATCATGCGTTTCGGGCTGCTTCTTCTTAGCTGCCGCGGCGAGGGCCTGTAGGACAGGTCGACTCCCTCCCCGCGGAGCTTCGCGTTGCGTCGTCGGCCGTCCTTCCGGACACCAAGAGGAGCCCCGCAATCATGGCGAACCGCCAGCAGCCCAGCAGCATGCCGATCCACAAGTACGGGAAGTACGAGCAGGTCGACATCCCCGACCGCACCTGGCCCGAGAAGCGGATCACCCAGGCACCCCGCTGGCTCTCCACCGACCTGCGTGACGGCAACCAGTCCCTGATCGACCCGATGTCGCCCGAGCGCAAGCGCCGGATGTTCGACCAGCTGGTGAAGATGGGCTACAAGGAGATCGAGGTCGGCTTCCCGGCGTCGGGACAGACGGACTTCGATTTCGTACGGTCGATCATCGAGGAGCCCGGGGTCATTCCCGACGACGTCACCATCTCCGTACTGACCCAGGCCCGTGAGGACCTGATCGAGCGGACCGTGGAGTCGCTGAAGGGCGCCAAGCGGGCCAACGTCCACCTGTACAACGCCACCGCGCCCGTCTTCCGCCGGGTCGTCTTCCGGGGCTCCAGGGACGACATCAAGCAGATCGCCGTCGACGGCACGCGGCTGGTGATGGAGTACGCGGAGAAGCTGCTGGGCCCGGAGACCGAGTTCGGCTACCAGTACAGCCCGGAGATCTTCACCGACACCGAGCTGGACTTCGCGCTGGAGGTCTGCGAGGCGGTCATGGACGTCTGGCAGCCCGGCCCGGACCGCGAGATCATCCTGAACCTGCCGGCGACGGTCGAGCGCTCCACGCCCTCCACCCACGCCGACCGCTTCGAGTGGATGGGCCGCAACCTGTCCCGCCGTGAGCACGTCTGCCTGTCCATCCACCCGCACAACGACCGGGGTACGGCCGTCGCCGCCGCCGAGCTGGCGCTGATGGCGGGCGCCGACCGCGTCGAGGGCTGTCTGTTCGGGCAGGGCGAGCGCACCGGCAACGTCGACCTGGTCACCCTGGGCATGAACCTGTTCTCCCAGGGCGTCGACCCGCAGATCGACTTCTCCGACATCGACGAGATCCGTCGTACGTGGGAGTACTGCAACCAGATGGAGGTCCACCCGCGCCACCCGTACGTGGGCGACCTGGTCTACACGTCCTTCTCCGGCTCCCACCAGGACGCCATCAAGAAGGGCTTCGACGCGATGGAGGCCGACGCGGCCGCCAAGGGCGTGACGGTCGACGACATCGAGTGGGCGGTGCCCTACCTGCCGATCGACCCGAAGGACGTCGGCCGCTCCTACGAGGCCGTGATCCGCGTCAACTCGCAGTCCGGCAAGGGCGGTATCGCGTACGTCCTGAAGAACGACCACAAACTGGACCTGCCCCGCCGGATGCAGATCGAGTTCTCGAAGATCATCCAGGCGAAGACGGACGCCGAGGGCGGCGAGGTCACCGGCTCCGACATCTGGGCGGTCTTCCAGGACGAGTACCTGCCGAACCCCGAGAACCCGTGGGGCCGTATCCAGGTCAGGAACGGCCAGTCGACGACCGACACGGACGGGGTGGACACGCTCAGGGTCGAGGCGACGGTGGACGGCGAGGACACCGTTCTGACCGGTACCGGCAACGGCCCGATCTCCGCCTTCTTCGACGCCCTGCAGAAGATCGGCGTCGACGCCCGGCTGCTGGACTACCAGGAGCACACGATGAGCGAGGGTGCCTCCGCGCAGGCCGCCTCCTACATCGAGTGCGCGATCGACGACAAGGTTCTGTGGGGAATCGGCATCGACGCGAACACGACGCGTGCCTCCCTGAAGGCGGTCGTCTCGGCGGTCAACCGCGCGGCCCGCTGACGCCTCTGACGTGCTGGTTCGGGGTCCTGATCGTCGTATACGACGATCAGGACCCCGTCCCTTTTCGGCCACCTGTTCGTGGAGGTCACGGAAAGGTCTCTTCCGGGGTACTGACTGCGCCTCCCCGATGTGGCTAACATCACGACACCGCTGCGATGTTGCCGCGGTGTTAAGGAGGTGCGACGTGCTGCCAGTACGGGGACGAAACGGCCGAGCCGCCAGGCCTGCGCGCCTCCTGGGAACCCGCACCGCGTGGACGCCCGTCGGGGACGGCGAGTTCTTCTGCCCGGGCTGCGGAGGCGACCGCAACTACCAGCGGCTGACCGGCCGCCGCCGCTTCACCCTCCTCGGCGTCCCGGTCCTGCCGCGCGGCGAGACCGGTCCGGTCGTCGAGTGCGCGGCCTGCGGCCGCCACTTCGGCACGGACGCCCTGGACCACCCCACCACCACCCGCTTCTCCGCGATGCTCCGCGACGCCGTGCACACCGTCGCCCTCGCGCTCCTCGCGGCGGGCGGCACCTGCTCGCGTGCGACGCTGGAGACGGCCGCGGCCGCCGTCCGCGCCGCCGGCTTCGAGGACTGCACGGAGGAGCAGCTCAGCGCCCTGGTCGACGCCCTGGCCGCGGACACCGGCCGGGTCTACGGCGAGCCGGGCGGCGCGGGCCTGGCCATAGAGCTGCACGAGGCCCTCGATCCCCTCGCCCCGCACCTCGCCCCCGTGGGCCGCGAGTCGATCCTCCTCCAGGCGGCCCGCATCGCCCTCGCCGACGGCCCCTACACGCCCGCGGAGCGGGACGTCCTGACCACGGTGGGCGCGGCCCTGACCATCTGCTCGGACGACGTCAAGCGGCTGCTGGCGGCGGCACGGACGCCGTCCTGATACTCCCGCGGGAGTAACGCCGTACGGCAGCCTCCCCTCGCAGTAGCCCCGAACTCGATCCCACGCCCGACGAACGCATCCCTGCGCGCCGGAAGTCTGGAAGCGAACCAGACACCCGAGCGGAGGGAGGCCCGTCCATGGGGGCCGGTAGGACAGATGCGGGACGTCGGCGGGCCGTGCCCTGGGTGGTGGTCGGGCTGTGGGTGGCCGCGCTGGTGCTGGTGGGGCCGTTCGCCGGGAAGTTCTCCGGGATCCAGCAGAACCGGTCCGTGGACTATCTGCCCGACGGCGCGGACTCGACCCGGGTCGCCCGCATCCAGGACCGGCTGCCCGGCGGGGAGGCCACCGACCTGCTGGTCGTCTACCACCGGGCGGGCGGGCTCACCGCCGCCGACAAGGAGCGGGCGGGCGAGCAGGTCGCCCGGATCGAGGGCGCGTACCCGCTCACCGGCACGCCGCGGGCCGTCCCCTCCCGGGACGGCACCACCCTGATGTACCCCGTCTCCAGCACCCGGCCCGGCCAGGACGACAAGGCGCGGGACGCCTTCGTCGACGGGGTCCGGGTCATCGCGGACGGCGGCGACGGGCTGAGCGTGCGGGTCGGCGGGCCCGGCGCGCTCAACACCGACATGGGCAAGGTCTTCGGCAGCATCGACGGCACGCTGCTGTACGCCACGCTCGGCGTCGTCACCGTCCTGCTCGTGCTCATCTACCGCAGCCCTTTCCTCTGGCTCGTCCCGCTCGCCACCGCCGGGGTCGCCGCCGGTCTGGCGATGGCCGCCGGATACGCGCTGCACGAGGCCTTCGGCGTCACCGTCACCGGCCAGAGCGGCGGTGTGATGACCGTGCTCGTCCTGGGCGCCGGCACCGACTACGCGCTGCTGCTCATCTCCCGTTACCGCGAGGAGCTACGGCGGCACGAGCGGCCGTACGACGCCATGCGGGCCGCGCTGAAGGGCTGCGGCCCGGCGATCCTCGCGTCCTCGGCGACGGTCGCGGCCGGGCTGCTGTGCCTGCTCGCCGCCGATCTCAACAGCAGCAGCGGGATGGGGCCGGTCGGGACGGTCGGTGTGCTGGCCGCGCTGCTCGCCATGACGACCCTGCTGCCCGCCGTGCTGGTGCTGCTGGGGCGGCGGGTCTTCTGGCCGATGATCCCCGCCCTCGGGAGCGAGCCGAGGGTGCGGCGGTCGCTGTTCGCCGCGATGGGGACGTCCGCCACGCGCCGGCCCGTCGCGGTGCTGGCCGGCGGGGCCGTGCTGCTCGGGGCGCTGGCGCTCGGTGTCCTGCACCTGCCCGGTTCGCTCAGGCAGGAGGACTCCTTCACCAAGAAGCCCGAGTCGATCGTCGCCGCGCGGACGCTGGCGCACGCCTACCCGGGGCACAGCAGCCAGCCCGTCACGGTCATCGCGCCGACCGGGAGGGCCGACGCCGTACTGGCCGCGGCCCGGGCGACGGACGGGGTCGCGCAGGCGACGGCCGGGCGGAGCGGCGGCGGCTGGACCGAGGTGCGGGTCTTTCCCACCGCCGCCCCCGAGAGCCCGGGCGAGACACGGACCATCGAGGTCCTGCGCGCCGGGCTCGACGACCGCTACGGCACCTACGTCGGCGGGCCCAGCGCCCAGCAGCTCGACCTCGCCGACAGCCAGGCCCGGGACCGTGAGGTCGTCGTGCCGCTGGTGCTGGCCGCCGTGTTCGTGATCCTGGTGGGTCTGCTGCGCAGCCTCGTCGCGCCGCTGATGCTGCTCGTCGCGGTCGTCGCGGTGTGGGGCGCGGCGCTCGGGATCGGGGGGCTGGTGTTCGGGCCGGTGCTGGGCTTCCACGGCACGGACTCGGGCCTCGGGCTGCTGTCCTTCGTGTTCCTCGTGGCCCTGGGCGTCGACTACGGCATCTTCCTCATGCACCGGATGCGCGAGGAGTCCCTCGCCGGCGCCGAACCGCGGACGGCCGCGCTGACCGCGCTGCGCACCACCGGCGGGGTCATCGCCTCCGCCGGTGTCGTCCTCGCCGCGACCTTCGCCGTGCTGACCACGCTGCCTCTGGTGCCCCTGGTCGAGCTGGGGTTCGTGATCGCGGTCGGGGTGCTCCTCGACACCTTCCTGGTGCGGACGTACCTGGTGACGACGGCGAGCATGCTGCTCGGGCGGCGGGTGTGGTGGCCGGGGCGGCTGTCGCGGGAGCCGGAGCCCGTGCGGCCGCAGCGCCGGCGGGAACCCGTGTGAAGCTGAACCCCGTGGAGCAGACGCAGACGAGAGCGGCCCTGCCGCGGCGGGCCGACCGGATCATGGCGGTGGTCAACCGCGACCCGCGCACCGCCCCGCACGGCACCCGCAACGACGCGATCCTCGCCGCCGTGCTCTGTGCGGCGGCCGTGTGCCTGGCGCTGTTCACCGACCAGAGCCGCCGGCCGGACGCGCTCGGCTGGACGCTGCTGCTGGCCGCGCACGTGCCGCTGGTGTGGCGGCGGCGCCGGCCCCTGCTCGTCCTGGCCACCGGGCTCGTGCTGCTCGTGCCGTACCACGCCCTGCAGAACAACCACTTCGCGGCGACCCCGGCCACGATCGTCGCGCTCTACACGGTCGCCGTCACCGGCCGCCCGCTGCGCACCATCCTGGCGGGCGCCGTCGTCCTCGGCGTCTCCACCGGCGCCATGCTCACCGTCAGCACCCACATGGCGGTCGAACTGCTGCGGATCTCCGGCTGGGTGATCGCCACCCTGTTCTGCGGGGTCGACGTCCGCTACTACCGGCAGTACGTCGCCGCGATCGTCGAGCGGGCCGAGCGCGCCGAACGCACCCGTGAGGAGGAGGCCCGCCGCCGGGTCGCCGAGGAACGCCTGCGGATCGCCCGCGACCTGCACGACCTGCTCGCCCACAGCATCACCCTGATCGGCGTGCAGACCTCGGTGGCCGCGCACGTCCTCGGCGCCGACCCCGAGCGCCTGGACCGGGAGACCGTCGCGAAGGCGCTGGACGACATCGCGGAGACCTGCCGGACGGCACGGGGTGAACTGCGCACCACGCTGGAGGTGCTGCGCGCCTCCGAGAACGGCGACGGGCGCGGCCCGCTGCCCGGCCTCGACGGACTGCCCGACCTCGTTCGCACGGCACGGCTCGCGGGCGCGCGCGTAGAGCCGTCGCTCCGGGCGCGGCAGGCACCGCCGGCCGTGGGCGCGGCCGCCTACCGGATCGTCCAGGAGGCGCTGACCAACGCCGTACGGCACGCCGGGCCCGACGTCGCCGTACAGGTCGAGGTGTACGAGACGGACGGGGCCCTGCGCCTGTCCGTCATCGACGACGGCGCCTGCCCCGATCCCGGCACGGCGCCCGGATTCGGGCTGGCCGGCATGCGGGAGCGGGCCCGCAGCGTGGGTGGCACACTCGACGCCGGGCCACGGCGGGAGGGCGGCTTCGGGGTCACCGCCGTGCTGCCGCTGACGACCACGGGGGAAGGGACAGGATGACCATCCGCGTACTGCTCGCCGACGACCAGACGCTGGTACGGGCCGCGTTCGCGATGCTGGTGGAGTCGGCGCGGGACATGGACGTCGTCGGACAGGCGGGCACCGGCCGGGAGGCGGTGGAGCTGACCCGCGCCGTGCGGCCCGACCTGGTGGTGATGGACATCCGGATGCCGGACCTGGACGGCATCGAGGCGACCCGGCTCATCGCCGCGGACGCGCAGCTGAAGGACGTCCGGGTCCTCGTCCTCACCACCTACGACACCGACGAGAACATCGTCGAGGCGCTGCGCGCCGGAGCCTCCGGGTTCCTGGTCAAGGACACCCGTCCGGCCGAACTCCTCGACGCCGTCCGGACCGTGGCCGCGGGCGACGCACTGCTCTCGCCGGGGCCCACGGCACGGCTGATCGAGCGGTTCCTGCGCAGCCCGTCGACGCCGCCGACGGGCGGCCCGGAGTGTCTGTCGGACCGGGAGCGGGAGGTGCTGGCGCTGGTCGCGCGGGGCCTCAACAACGTGGAGATCGCCGGGGCGTTGGGGCTGAGCCCGCTCACCGCCAAGACCCACGTCAGCCGGATCATGGGCAGGCTCGGGGCGCGGGACCGGGCGCAGCTGGTGATGGTGGCCTACGAGTCGGGACTGGTGACTCCGGGAACCATCGACCCGTGACCCTCCTGAGCCGCACCCTCCTCGTCACCCTCGCGGTCCTCGCCCCCACCACCGCGACGGCGCACGCCTCCACCACCCACGGCTGCACGTCCTCCGTCCCCTACGTCTCCGGCGAGGGCGGCTACGACACCTACCGCATCCCGGCCACCGTCACGACCCGGCGGGGCACCGTGCTCGCCTTCGCCGAGGGACGGCACAACAGCCCCTCCGACACCGGACACATCGACGTCGTCCTGCGCCGGTCGGACGACGGCGGCTGCCGCTGGGGGCCGTTGCGGGTGGTGGCCGCCGGGGACGGGGACACGCGAGGCAATCCGTCGCCGGTCGTCGATCCGCGCACCGGGGCGATCGTGCTGGTCACCTCCTACAACAGCGGGGCCGTGACGGAGGCGCAGATCATGCGCGGGGAGGTGCCGCCCGAGCAGGGACGGCGGGTGTTCGTGCAACGCAGCCGGGACGACGGGCTGACCTTCTCCGCGCCCCGCGAGATCACGGCCCAGGTGAAGCTGCCGGACTGGCGGTGGTACGCGACGGGGCCGGGCCACGCGGTCGCCCTCACCCGCGGCCCGCACGCCGGCCGCCTGGTGGTCGCCGCCAACCACTCCGGCCCGCCGCCCGCAGGTTCCCCCGACACCGGTGCGGAGGCCAGGTACTACGGCGCGCACGACATCTACAGCGACGACGGCGGAGACAGCTGGCACATCGGGTTCACGGACGACACCTATGACGGCGTGGTCAACGCCAACGAGTCCACCGCCGCCCAACTCCCCGACGGACGGCTGTACTTCAACTCCCGCGACCAGAACGGCACCACCCCCGGCAACCGGGTGGCCACCTACTCCGGGGACGGCGGCGAGAGCGTCGACCACCCCTACGCCGGGCAGCCAACCCTCGACGACGCCCCGGTCGTCGAGGGCAGTGTCCTCCAACTCGCCGGGCTGGAAGCCCCGTTGCTCTTCTCGGCCCCGTCCGTCCCGACCGCCCGCCGCTCGATGGCCGTCTGGAGCAGCGCGGACGCCGGAGCGACCTTCACGAGGTCCCTGACCCTCGCCGACCAGCCGGCCGCCTACTCCGACCTGACCCAGGTGGACGCCCGGACGGTCGGCCTGCTGTACGAGACGGGCACGACCGGCCCGTACGACACGATCGAGTTCCGCCGGCTGCCGGTCGACGGGCTCTGAGCGGACCTGAAGGGACGCGGGGCCGCGACCGGCATGCGGCTCCGCCGGGCGGGCGGAGCCCTCAGTGCAGGCCGGCGGCGGCGAGGTACTTGGCGATCCGTTCCACCTCCTCCGGTGACAGCGGCACCTGGGGTTCCGCCGTCGCCGGGCAGTCGATGACGCCCCGCAGGTGCAGCGCCGCCTTGAAGGCGCCCAGCGCCGACGAACTGCCGCCCATACGGGCCGGGTCGCCGGCGCCCACCATCCGGAACAGGGCGCACAGCCGCTCCTGTTCGGCCCGCGCCCGCCCCCGGTCACCGTCCCGGCACAGACGGACGAGACGGACGTAGCCATGGGGGTCGACGTTGGCGAGGCCCGGGACGGCTCCGTCGGCGCCGAGCGCGAGGGCGGAGTCGACGATCAGTTCCGAGCCGGTCAGGACGCTGAAGCCGGGGAGCGCGCGGGCGCCGGTGACGACCTCGCGGAAGGCGGCCAGGTCGCCGCTGGAGTCCTTCAGCCCGGCGAGGGTGCCGTCGGCGGCGAGGGCGAGGACCAGGTCGGCGGGGAGTTTCGTGTGGACGGCCATCGGGATGTCGTAGGCGATCACCGGGACCGGGGAACCCTGTGCGACCAGGCGGAAGTGGCGGGCGATCTCGGCGGGGTGGGTGCGGGTGTAGAAGGGGGCCGTCACCACCACCGCGTCCGCGCCCGCCGAGGTCACGGCCCGCACATGGTCGAGGACGCGAGGGGTCGTCATGTCGATCGCCCCGGCCAGGACGGGGAGCCGGCCGGCCACATGGGCGGCCACCGACTCCACGACCAGCCGACGCTGCCCGTCGGTCAGATAGGCCGCCTCCGACGAGGAGCCCAGCACGAACAGCGCGTCCACCCCGGCGTCCACCAGATGGTCGACCAGCCTGAGCAGCGAGGGGACGTCCACCTCGCGGTCCGGTGTCAGGGGCGTGCAGACGGGCGGGACGACACCGGTCAGCGGGGTGGGAAGGGTCATGAGGGCTCCCTGGGGTGGTTCTGCCGTACGAGGTCGTGCGTCGATTCGGCCTCCTGAACAGGATGGTGGCAGCGGAACCGGTGACCGGGCGCCGACGCGGCCGAGAATTCCGGCATCTCGGATGCGCACCGGCCGTCCGCCTTCCAGCAGCGGGTACGGAAGGGACAGCCGGAGGGCGGCCGGGTCGCGGACGGCACCGGGCCGGTGAGGGGGATCGGCTCGACGGGACGCAGCAGTCCGGGGGTCGCCGAGAACAGGGCCCGGGTGTACGGGTGGCGGGCCCGGTCCGTGACCTCGGTGGCCGGGGACTCCTCCACGATCCTGCCGAGGTACATGGTGATCACACGGTCGCTCATCCGCCGTACCGTCTGGATGTCGTGCGAGACGAAGACCAGGGCGAGGCCCAGGCGCTCCCTCAGGTCGAGGAGGAGGTTGAGGATCTGGGCGCGGACGGAGACGTCGAGGGCGCTCGTCGGTTCGTCCGCCACGACCAGCTCGGGCTCCAGGGCCAACGCCCGTGCGATCGCCACCCGTTGGCGCTGACCGCCGGACAACTGGCCGGGCAGGGCGTCGGCGAGGGCGCGGGGCAGACCGACGAGGCCCATCAACTCCCGTACCCGGTCCTCACGTTCGGCGGTCGTGCCGTGCCGGTGCACGTCCAGCGGGTCGCGCAGGATCCGCCGTACCGGCAGCCGGCGGTTCAGGGCGGTCGAGGGGTCCTGGAAGACCATTCCGGTGCCCGCGCCGACGGTGGTCCGGCGTTCGGCGGGCGGCATCGACCACAGGTCGCGGCCCCGGAAGGACACCGTGCCCCCGGTCGGCCGCTGGATGCCGACCAGCACCTTCGCCAGCGTCGACTTGCCGCAGCCGGACTCGCCGACGACGCCGACCGTCTCGCCGGGCGCGACGGCGAGGTCGGCACCGGTGAGGGCGTGGACCCGGTCGCGGGTGAACAGGCCGCCGCCGCGGGCCCGGTGGACGACATGGGCGCCGGACAGCTCGACGATCGCGTTCACTGCACCGCCTCCGGCGACGTCACGAGATCGACCGCGGGGTGGTGACAGGCGGCCGTGTGCGCGGGCGTGCCGAGCAGGTCGGGCGGGGTGGTGCGGCAGACGCCGGTGGCGAGCGGGCAGCGGCCGGCGAAGCGGCAGCCTGCCGGGAAGTCGGCGGGGGACGGGACGACGCCCCTGATCTGGGTCATGCGCTCCTCGGCGGACTCCAGGGACAGCACGCTGCCCAGCAGTCCGCGCGTGTAGTGGTGGGCCGGCTCCTCGACCAGGTCGGCGGTGACGCCCGTCTCCACGATCTGCCCGCCGTACATCACCACCACCCGGTCGGTGACGTCCGCGACCAGCGCCAGATCGTGCGAGACGAGGATCAGCGCGAAGCCCAGCTCCTCGCGCAGCCGCAGCAGCAGCTCCATGACCTGCGCCTGGACCGTCACGTCCAGCGCGGTGGTCGGCTCGTCGGCGATGATCAGCCTCGGCTCGCGGGAGAGGGCCATGGCGATCAGGACGCGCTGCCGCTGGCCGCCGGAGAGTTCGTGCGGGTAGCTGCGCAGGGTGCGGTCGGGGTCGAGGCCGACCAGGGCGAGCAGTTCGGCGGGAGTGCGGTGGCCGCCGCGCCGTACGACCTGCTTGAGCTGGGCGCGGACGGTCATCGCCGGGTTCAGGGAGGACAGCGCGTCCTGGTAGACCATCGCCATCTCGTGGCCGAGCAGCCGACGCCGTACCCGCAGCGGTTCGGCGAGCAACTCGCGCTGCTGGAAGCGGACTTGACCACCCACCCGGGCGCCCTTCGGCTGGAGGCCCATGACGGTCAGGGCGGTCAGCGACTTGCCGCATCCCGACTCCCCGACAAGCCCCAGCACCTCACCGGGCCGTACCTCGAAGCTGATGCCGTCCACGATGTCGACGCCGCCGTGCCGGGAGTCGAACCCGATGGTGAGGTCCTCCACCGCGAGCACGGGTTGCCGCCCCTGGGGGAGGGGACGGGCCCTGGTACGCAGTCGCGCCGCTGCCGCCGCCAGCCCGGGCAGCCGCAGCACCTCCCCGCTGCCCGGCTCCGGAGCCTCCACCGGGTCGTCCTCGCCGCGCACCTCCACCTCACGCCCCGCGGGGACGGCCCACGCGTCCGACACGCCCTCGGCCAGGACGTTCAACGACAGCACGGTCACCAGCATCAGCAGCCCGGGGAAGACGGTCGCCCACCACCCTCCGATGAGCACCATGTTCTTGCCGTCCGCGATGACACTGCCCCAGGACGGGTCCGGCGGCCGTACCCCCGCCCCGATGAACGACAGCGAGGCCTCGAAGACGACCGCCTCGGCGACCTGCACGGTGCAGAACACCAGTACCGGGGCGGCGCAGTTGACGGCGACGTGGCGCAGCACGATGTGCGGGGTCCGGGCGCCGATCACCCGTTCCGCCGTCACATAGTCCTCGCCGTACTGGTCGAGGACGTTGGCCCGCACGACCCGTGCCACCGGCGGGGTGAACAGGAACGCGATCGCGCAGATCAGCACCGTGATCCCGCCCCCGAAGACCGCCACCAGCACGGCGGCCAGCGCGATGCCGGGGAACGCCATCACCACGTCCAGGCAGCGCATCAGAGTCTCGTCGACCCCCTTGCGCGAGGTGGCGGCGACCGCCCCGACCAGCGCTCCCACGACCAGCGCGAGCGCGGTCGCGCCGAGCCCGATGGCCAGCGACCAGCGGGCGCCGTACATCAGCCGGCTGAGGATGTCCCGGCCGAGGCTGTCCTGGCCCATCCAGTGCTCGGCGGACGGATGCCCGGTGTCGTCGACGAGCGGCTGCTGGTCGAGGGGGTCGTCCGGCGCGATCAGCGGGGCCAGCAGGGCGACCAGGACGACGACGGCCAGGAAGCAGACGGCGGCCTTCGACAGCGGCGGGAGCCGTCGCCATCCGCGCGGGCGCAGCCCCGGCCGGGAAAGGATCCCGGCGAGGTCCTTGCGGGTGGGGAACGTCATGACGCCTCCCTGAGGCGCGGGTTGAGCAGCAGGTACAGGACGTCGATGACGAGGTTGACCACGACGAAGCCGGTGGCGGTCGTCAGGACGACGCCCTGCACGACCGCCGGGTCGCCGTTCTGCACGGCGTCGATCATCAGCTTGCCCATGCCGGGCAGCGCGAAGATCGTCTCGATGACGACGGCGCCGCCGAGCAGATAGCCGACGCGCAGTCCGAGCACGGTCAGCGGGTTGACGAGCGCGTTCCGCAGGACGTTGCGGCCCACGACGACACGCGGCGGCAGTCCGCTGCCGATCGCCGTACGGACGTAGTCCTTGTCCAGCTCCTCCACCACCGACGTCCGGACGATCCGGGTGAGTTGGGCCGCGACCGGCAGTGACAGGGCCAGGGCGGGCAGGGTCATGGTCCGCAGCCAGCCGGTGAGGGAGTCGGCCGGGTTGATGTAGCCGCCGGTCGGGAACCAGCCCCGGTCGACCGCCAGGTACTGGATCATCAGCAGCGCCAGCCAGAAGGCGGGGGCCGCGACGCCGACGAGGGAGACGACCCGGATGATCTGGTCGGGGAGGCGGTCGCGGTGGACGGCCGCCGTGACCCCGCCGAGCAGGGAGAGCACCACGGCGATCGCGAGGCCCAGGAAGGTGAGCTGGAGGGTGAGCGGCAGCGCGGTGGCGACCTGGTCGAGGACCGGGGCGCGGGTCAGGGCGCTGGTGCCGAGGTCGCCGTGGAGCAGGCCGCCGACGAAGTGGACGTAGCGCACGGGCAGCGGGTCGAGCAGGCCGTTGCGCTCACGGAAGTCGTGCAGCTGTTGAGCGGTCGGGTTGGAGCCCTGGAAGAACGCGGACGCCGGGTCGACGTCGGAGAAGCGCATCACCAGGAACACGAACAGCACCACGCCGAGCATCAGCGGCACGAGCAGGGCGACACGGCGGACGAGGATGCGCAGGACGGCGATCACGACGGTGCCCCTAGACCCATGTCGCCCGGAGCAGGTTGATGCCGGGATACGGCTGTGCCCTTATCCCCTTCAGCCTCCGCGGATCCCACGCCGTCATCAGTTCGTTGTGGACGACCGGGTAGAGCACGGCCTGCTCGGCGACGATGTCGATGTAGTCCTGGATCATCGCCCGCTTCCGCTCCGGGTCGGGCTCCCGGGTGGCCCGGTCCATGTCGGTGAAGAGCCGCTTGGCCACCGGGTCGTCGGCCCAACGGGTGTAGCCCATCCAGAGGTTGGCGGGGCCGTAGTTGTAGTGCATGATCAGGTCGGCGTCGAGGCCGAACTGGTTGGGGTTCGAGGCGGCGGCCACGACCTGGTAGTCCCGCTTCTGGTCCATCTTGGTGAAGACGGCGGTCGTCTCCTGCGGTGAGAGGGTGGTCCGCACGCCGATCGCGTCCCAGGACGCCTTGATGGTCGGCAGACAGTCGACGATCCAACTCACGTTCACCGCGAGGACGTCGACCCCCAGCCCGCTGACCCCGGCCGCTTTCAGCAGCGCCTTCGCCTTCTCGGGGTCGTGGTCGTAGACGGTCCTCGCCCGCCGGTAGGAGGGGTTGCCCTCGTTCAGGAAGGAGGACGACGGCTTCCCGTGCCCCTTGAGCGCGACCCGCACCATCTTCTCGGTGTCGATGGCGTAGTGCAGTGCCTGCCGCACCCGTACGTCGTCGAAGGGCTTGTGCCGGGTGTTGAACATCAGGAACAGGTTGTTCATCCCGGCCCCGCCCGCGACCGACAGCCCGCCGCTTCTGAGCTGCTCGATGTCGGCATACGGGATGTTGTCGGCGATCTGCGCGCCCGCGCTCGCCCCGGAGACACGGGCCACGCGCGGGGCCGCGTCCACGATCGTCAGCCAGTTCATCCGCCGGAAGGCCGGCGGGCGGGGGCCGTTGTAGTGCTCGAAGGCCGCGAAGGTCGTGTTGGACTTCGGGTGGTGCGCGGTCTGCCGGTACGGCCCCGAGCCGACCGCCAGTCCTCTGATCGCGTCGTCCCAGGCGCCGGGCCGGGAGAAGACGTGCTTCGGCATGATCTTGGCGATGGTGAGCCGTGCAGCGCCTTCCGGGAAGGGGAACTTGAGCACCAGCTCCACCGTGCGCGCGTCGACCTTCCGGACCTCCTTCAGCCAGCTCGCGAAGAAGCCCTTGGCGAGGGTCTGGGTCTTCGGGTCGAGGATGCGGTCGAAGACGAAGACCAC
The DNA here is from genome assembly GCF_053593695.1 of Streptomyces sp. NPDC002144. Classification (NCBI taxonomy): domain Bacteria; kingdom Bacillati; phylum Actinomycetota; class Actinomycetes; order Kitasatosporales; family Streptomycetaceae; genus Streptomyces; species Streptomyces sp. NPDC002144. The sequence continues at coordinate 129,669 of NZ_JBSFDB010000011.1, read as the reverse complement.
GTCGTCGGCGGTGACGGGCCTGCCGTCGTGGAAGGTCGCGCCCTGCCGGAGCGTGAAACGCCAGGTCGTGGCGCGGAGGTCCGTGGGCACCTCGCTCGCGAGCGCCGCGTACGGCTCGCGGGAGATCGGGTCGGTGTCCAGCAGCCCCTCGTAGACGTGGTTGTTGGCGGCCATGCAGAACGCCGACGCCGTCTGCGTCGGGTCCCAGCTGCCGTCGTTCCCATAGCCGATGACGGCGGTGAGCGTGCGGTCCTCGCCGCCGCCGCTCCCGGTGTCGATCGTGGACTGCGGCCCCCACGAGCAGGCGGACAGGGACGCGGAGACGGCGGCCGCCGCGCCCAGCGCGCCGGTGTGCTTCAGGAAGGTCCGGCGGTGCACGGTTCCTCCAGCGGTGAGGAGATACGACGTCCTACGTCCTGGCGTCAGCCGCGACCCTAGGAGGGGCCCACAGGGCGGTCAAGGGAACGCACACGAATGGCGTAGCCGTCAGAGGTCGGACCAATGACGTGCTGTTATGGCCGAGTTGACGCCCCGTACGCTGGCCGGATGACGGACACGTGGAACCCCGCGGACCCCGGGGTGCTGCGCCTGCCCTCCGGCCGGCTGATCCGGGGCCGCGGACTGCGCCGCCCCCTCCCGCCCGGGGCGCCCACCCCCTCGTACGCCCTCTACCTCCTCGGCCGCCAACCCCCGCCCGTGCCCTGGGAGTTCACCTGGATCCGCTGGCCCGACTTCTGGCTCCCCGCCGACCGCCCGGCGGCCCGCGCCGCACTCACCGCGGCCTGGGAGCGGGCCGCGCGGGTGGGGAGGGTCGAGGTCGCTTGCGGCGGCGGCCGGGGGCGCACCGGGACGGCGCTGGCGTGTCTGGCGGTGCTGGACGGGGTTCCGGCCGAGGAGGCCGTGGACTTCGTACGCCGGCACTACGACCGGCGGGCGGTGGAGACGCCGTGGCAGAAGCGATACGTGCGGACCTTCGCCGACTGAGCGCGTCCGCCATGGCGTCGCCGAGGACCAGACGGGCGTACGACCGACGTCGTCCGTCATTCCTTGGTTGCCGGACCGTAGACCATCGGCGGACGGCGGGGCGGGAACGCGGGCGGCACGCTGGGGGCATGGATGAGACGAAGGGGATCAGCCGGGCGCGGTTCCTGGCGGGGGCCGCGGCCGTGTCGGTCGCGGCGGCGACCCGGCCCGCGACCGCCGCCGGACGCCGCGGCCTCCGTCACCGGGGGGTCGTCTACACCGTAGGCGAGGGGGAGACAGCGGGGACCGCGTGGAGCGCCGCCCGGATGCGGCGCGACATCCGGGCCATCCGCGACCGCCTGCACGCGGACACCGTCGACGTGACCGGCGACGGTGTCGAACGGCTCACCGCCACCGCCGCCGAGGCCGCCGAGCGGGGACTGCACGTATGGCTGCAGCCGATCCTCGCGGACGCCCCGGAGCGGGACATCCTGGAGCACATGGCCGAGTGCGGGCGGTTCGCGGAGCGGCTGCGGCGGCAGGGGGCGAGCGTCGACTTCAGCGTGGGCTGCGAGTTCTGGCTGTTCGTGCCCGGGATCGTGCCGGGGGAGACGGTCCTGGAGCGGGTCCGGAACCTGCTGGACGGGAAGGTCGACCCCGTGGCGATGCAGCGCCGCCTCGACCGCTTCACCGCGAAGGCGGCGGCACTCGGGCGGTCCGTCTTCCACGGCGACCTGAGCTATGCCGCCGCCCAGGACGACAAGGTCGACTGGCGGCTGTTCGACATCGTCGGCATCGACTACTACTCGTACTTCCGCCACCACTCCGACCACATCAGGGAGTTGCGGCGCTACCAGCGCTGGGGCAAGCCCCTCGCCATCACCGAGTTCGGCACCTGCACCTACGTCGGCGCCCCCGAGGCGGGCGGCATGGGCTGGGACGTCGTCGACTACGACAAGGGCGAGATCAAGGGACATCTGGTCCGCAGCGAGCACACCCAGGCCGCCTACCTCGTCGGCGTGCTGTCGGTGTTCGAGGCGATGGGGCTGTACGCGGCGATGGCCTTCGAGTTCGTCACCCCCGACGCCCCGCACCGCGCGGACGACCCGCGCAAGGACCTCGACATGGCGAGCTACAGCATCACCAAGGTCATCAAGAACCGCCCGGACGACCCGCGTTCGGGCTGGCACTGGGAGCCGAAGGAGGCCTTCCACGCCCTCGCCCGCCGCTACGCCCGGTGCGCTCACCCGCAGTAGACGTCCCGCCGCGGCCGCTCGCCCGTCGCCAGGAACCGCGAGACCGTCTCGTCGCCGCACGCGTTGCCGTTGTCGAGATAGGCGTCGTGGCCGGTGGAGTTCACCGTGACCATGACCGCGCGGCGGCCGAACGCCTCGCGCATCTTCAGGGCACTGCTCAGCGGGGTCGCCACATCGCGTACGTCCTGCACGAGCAGCACGTCGGCCGGCCCCCCGTCGGTGATCCGCACCGGTGCCCGCTTCGGCTGCCACGGCCAGGCGGCGCACACCATCGCGTTACGGGGCATGCCCGCCGTCAGCGGGTACTTGGCGCGGCTCTCGTCGACACCCTTCTGATACACGGCGGCCGACCGGGGCCAGGCGGCGTCGTTGCAGATGGTGGCGGCGCCGACCGCGGTGTAGTTCTGCATCACCTCGTCCGGCGGGGTCTGCGGCGCGGGCAGCGGCCCGCCCTTCTGCGCGGCCAGGATCAGCCGGGCCGCGGTGGGATAGTCGTCGGGGTCGTAGAGGCTGTTCAGCAGGGTCTGGCGCAGGACGTCACCGTTCAGCTCCTCGGGGTTGGCGCCGGGCCAGGGGATCGGCTCGCGGTCCAGGCGGGCGGCGAGACGCAGGAAGAGCGGACGCACCTCGGCGGCGGTGGGAGCGAGGCGGTACGGATTGCCGGGCCCGGACGCCCACTTGGCGAACTCGGGGAAGTTGTCCTCGACGCCGACCTCGTAGGCCTGCAGCCAGGCGCGTTCGACCCGGACGGGATCCGGGTTGCCGCTGCTGTCGAGCACGATCCGGTCGGTGCGCTGCGGGAAGAGCTGGGCGTAGACGGCCGCGACGTACGTCCCGTAGGAGACCCCCCACGCGGAGAGCTTCCGGTCGCCTAGGGCGGCCCGGATCCGGTCGATGTCACGGGCGTTGTCGACGGTGCTGATGTGCCGCAGCAGCTCGCCTCCGTTGTGGGCGCAGGCGTCCGCCATGCGGCGGGCGGTGGCCATGGTCCGGTCGACGGATCCGTCGGGGCCGGGCCAGGGGCGCAGCGCGGTGACGGCGAGGTCACGGTGTTCGAGGCCGCAACTGACGGACGTGGAGGGCGCGTTGCCGCGCGGAGCGAACCCGATCAGGTCGTAGGAGTCCCGGACGCCCTGGGGCAGCTTCTGTCCCTTGCCCGAGGGGTCGTCCAGGCTGTCCCCGCCCGGCCCGCCGGGAACGAGCAGCAGCGCGCCCCGGCGGGCGGACGGGTTCTCGGCCGGGATACGGGAGACGGCGAGGTCGATCCGTGCGCCGTCGGGGTGGGCGTAGTCCATCGGCAGGGCGAGGGTGGCGCACTCCTGACGTGGATCGAGGCCGGCGCCCTGGCACCTGGTCCAGTGGAGCGTCTGCCCGGGGCGGGCGGAGGCGGTGACCGGCGCGAGAAGACCGAGGACGACCCCGGTGGCGGCGATCAGTGAGGCGGTGCGGATGCTCTTCGTCATGGTCATGAGCCTCGCGGTTGCGCGCCGCCCGTCCCATCCGGTCAACTGCCTTGTCGCGAAGGGGGTTTACCCCACCGCCGACCGCGGGTTTCTCAGACGTCCCGCCGGTCGACGGCCACCACCGCGACCACCGCGCTCACCGCCGCCCACACCCCGAACACGACCCACCCGCCCGCCACGGACGTCGGGTATTTGGAGACCAGGGTGAAGGGATGGGTGCCGTATCCGACGTCGACGAGCCGCACCCAGGCGTTGAAGGGCAGCGCGTTACGGACGCAGGCCGTCCAGTGGTAGGTGTCGGTGACGAAGGACGGCAGCAGGAGCAGCGCGAGGGTCGTCAGGACCATCGTGGTCGCGCTGTGCCGGATCAGCGCCCCCATGCCCATGCCGACCAGTGCGCTCACCGGGGCCAGCAGCGCCGACGCCACGACCACGCGCCAGGCGCCGGGATACCCGATCGACACGCCCGCGCCCCGGCCGTCGAGGACGGCCTGGGTCGCCGCGAAGGAGACGCCCGCGACCAGCGCGCCGTACAGCGTCATCACCGCCGTCACCACGGCCACCTTCGCCGCGACCAGCGCCCGGCGGTCCGGGACGGCGGTGAAGGTCGTACGGATCAGGCCCGTCGCGTACTCGCCGACGATCGTGATCGCCCCGATGCCCGCGCACGCCAGCACCAGCATCAGGGCGGCGCCCTGGGTGAAGGCGTCCCGCAGCGCCCAGTAGACGAACTCGCGGTGGATCGGGCCGCCGTAGTGCGGGTAGTTGACATAGTCCGCGCGGGCCGCGTTCGTGTTGAAGGCGACCAGGGCCAGGGCGCTCGCACCGAGGGCCCAGTAAGTGGAGCGCAGGGAACGGAGTTTGATCCACTCGGCGGCCAGCAGGTCGGTGAAGCGGGCGGCGGGCGGGGCGAGCGTGGTCATCGGCGGTCTCCGGCGAGGTACTCGACACGGTCGGCGGTCAGTTCCATGAACGCGGTCTCCAGGGAGGCGGCCGAGGTCGACAACTCCCAGAGCAGGAAGCGGTGTTCATGGGCGATCTCACCGACCCGCACCGCACTCGCCCCGCTCACCCTCAGCGTCTCCACATCGTGGGGCGCCACCTCCGCGCCCTCCGCCTCCAGTACGGCGGCGAGCGGGCCGGCGTCCGGCGTGCGCACCGTCACGGTCGGCGCCGTACCGCGCGCGGCGAAACCGGCCAGGCTCTCGGCGGCGATCAGCTCGCCCCGGCCGATGACGACCAGCTCGTCGGCGGTGTGCTCCATCTCGGACATGAGGTGACTGGAGACGAGAACGGTACGGCCCTCGTGGGCCAGCCGCCGGAACAGTTCCCGTACCCACAACACCCCTTCCGGATCGAGGCCGTTGAGGGGTTCGTCGAACATCAGCACCGGCGGGTCGCCGAGCAGGGCGGCCGCGATGCCCAGCCGCTGCTTCATGCCGAGCGAGAAGGTGCCGACCCGGCGCCGGGCCGCCGCGTCGGTGAGACCGACCTCGGCGAGCACCTCGTCCACCCGGCGGCGCGGGATCCGGTTGCCGCGGGCCAGCGCGTGCAGATGCGCCCGCGCGCTGCGGCCGCCGTGCACGTCGTGCGCGTCGAGGAGGGCGCCGACGTGGTGCAGGCCGCGCGGATGGCGGCGGAAGGAGTGGCCGCTGATCGTCGCCGTGCCGGACGTCGGCTCGACGAGGCCCAGCAGCATCCGCAGGGTCGTGGTCTTGCCCGCGCCGTTGGGGCCGAGGAAGCCGGTGACATGGCCGGGGCGGACGGTGAAGGACAGGTCGCGTACGGCGGTCGTGGGGCCGTACCTCTTGGTGAGCTGTTCGACTTCGATCATGCGGACCACGGTCGCGCGGGCGGGCGGTCCCGGGCATCGGGCGGACGCTGACACTCGTCCGGCCAGGCTGTCGACCGTGGTTGTACGTCCCCGGGCCGATGACCGGCATGGGAGGGGCCGCCTACGATCACGGCATGTCCGCCATCCCGCCTCCGCAGCCCCTGCTCAAGCGTGTGTCGCCGGGTGACTGGACGGCGATCGTGTGGTGCGTGAGCACGCTGTTCACGCTCCTGACGACATTCCGGCTGCCCGGCGAACTGGAGCCCAGCCAGTGGCCGGCGGTCCAGCTCTACCGCTGGGACGGGATGCTGTTCCTGGCGCTGTCCACCGCGATGGCCTTCCGGGGCGGCAGGCTGCTGCAGCGCAGACCGCTCCGGGCGCTGACGTGGACGATCCTCGCAGCGGTCGTCGAGACGACCACCCTCGGCGTGGGCGAACTCCCCCTGGCGCAGTACCTCACCACGATCGTCGCGCTGTACTTCATCGCCGCGGCCCACCCCCGGCGCACCGCGCTCATCGCCCTGGCCCTGGCGGTCGGCACCCTGCCCGTCTACGTGTCGGTGCGCATGCTGTGCGGCTGGGTCGCGGGCACGGGGCCCGAACTGGCCGTCGCCCTCGTCACCGTCATCGCCTGGCTGCTCGGCAACTCCAGCCACCAGTCCCGACTGCACGCCGAACGCCTGAGCGCCGAGCACGCGGACCGGGCCGTCACCGCCGAACGGCTGCGCATAGCCCGCGAGATGCACGACACCGTCGCCCACAGCATCGGCATCATCGCCCTCCAGGCCGGCGCCGCGGCCCGGGTCGCCGGGACCCGCCCCGAGGCGGCCCTCGCGGCCATGCGGGCCGTGGAGAACGAGGGCCGCGAGACACTGGCCGGCCTGCGCCGCATGCTGGTCGCGCTGCGGGCGGCGGACGACGGCGGCACCGGCGACGCGATCCCGGCGGGCCTGGACGACGTCGACCGCCTGGCGGCCACGACGACCGCGGCGGGCGTACGGGTGGAGGTACGGCGCCTCGGTGAGCCCCGCCGGCTCCCGCCGGAGATCGACCTGTCGGCGTTCCGGATCATCCAGGAGTCGGTGACGAACGTGGTCCGGCACGCGGGAACCTCCCGGTGCGAGGTCACCCTGCGCTACACCGACGACGACCTCACGCTCGAGATCACCGACGAGGGCCGCGGCCACGGCGCCTCCACCGACACCGGGTTCGGCCTGGCCGGGATGCGCGAGCGGGTCGCCCTGCTGCACGGCGAGTTCACGGCGGCCCCGCGCCCCGAGGGCGGTTTCCGGGTCGCGGCGCGGCTGCCGGTACCGGCGGGCGTGCGATGACGGACCGGGCGGTACGGGTCGTCCTCGCCGACGACCAGGAACTCATCCGCACCGCGCTGAGCATGGTGATGGCCGAACTCGACGACGTGGAGGTGGTCGGCGAGGCGGCGAACGGCGAGGAGGCCGTACGGCTGACGGCCGAACTCGCCCCGGACGTCGTCGTCATGGACATCCGCATGCCGGGCATGGACGGCATCGAGGCCACCCGCCGCATCACCGCCTCCGGCTCCGACGCCCGGGTGGTCGTCCTGACCACCTTCGACGACGACGACCACGTCTACGGCGCCCTGCGGGCCGGCGCGTCCGGCTTCCTGGTCAAGGACATGGGGCTGGACGACATCATCGGCGCGGTACGGGTCGTGGCCGCCGGGGACGCGCTGATCGCGCCGAGCGTGACCCGCCGCCTCATCCACGACTTCGCCGCCCGCCCCGAACCGGCCGTCGGCCGCCGGGAACTGACCGGCATCACGGACCGCGAACGCGAGGTCCTCACCCTGGTCGGCTCCGGCCTGTCCAACACGGAGATCGCGGCCGAGCTGTGCATCAGCGTCGCGACGGCGAAGACGTACCTCACCCGCCTGCTCACCAAACTCGACGCCCGGGACCGCGTCCAACTGGTCATCCTGGCGTACGAGTCCGGGCTGGTGTCCGTACGGCCCCGGTGAATTCGCTGTCCCTCCGTCAGACGCGTGAAGTGTGCAGACTCCTGCCGATTTTAGGGGCCGTACGCCGTTATCGGCAGCAAAAGCGTGAAATCAAAAAAGAAAGGGGAAGCACGCTGGAGTGCCGGGTCTCACCTCCGCCCGGAATTCCGAGTCGTTTTTACGGTCGTTAAGGAGAGGAAATGAAGCCCCCCACACCACCGGTCGGCAGTCATGTCGTGGACACGCGTACCGGGAAGGCCGGGATCGTGATGGGCCACGAGGGGCCGTACGTCCAGCTGAGACCCTTCGGCGGTGGCAAGGAGTGGGACGCCGATCCGGGGGCTGTGCGGGAGGCCCCCGCGGTGGGCGAGAATGGGGCCCATGAGCCTGTTCCGCGACGACGGCATCGTGCTGCGCACCCAGAAGCTCGGTGAGGCGGACCGCATCATCACGCTGCTCACGCGCGGGCACGGGCGGGTGCGGGCCGTGGCCCGCGGTGTGCGGCGGACCAAGTCGAAGTTCGGGGCGCGGCTCGAACCCTTCTCCCATGTCGACGTGCAGTTCTTCGCGCGGGGGAGCGAGCTGGTGGGGCGCGGGCTGCCGCTGTGCACCCAGAGCGAGACCATCGCCCCGTACGGCGGGGGGATCGTGAGCGACTACGCCCGCTACACCGCGGGCACCGCCATGCTGGAGACCGCCGAGCGCTTCACCGATCACGAGGGCGAGCCGGCGGTCCAGCAGTACCTGTTGCTCGTCGGTGCCCTGCGGACGCTGGCCCGCGGCGAGCACGCCCCGCACCTCGTCCTCGACGCCTTCCTGCTGCGCTCCCTCGCCGTCAACGGCTACGCGCCCAGCTTCAGCGACTGCGCCAAGTGCGGGCTGCCCGGGCCGAACCGGTTCTTCTCCGTCGCCTCCGGCGGCTCGATCTGCGCCGACTGCCGGGTGGCCGGCAGTGTCGTACCGTCTCCGCAGACCCTGGACCTCCTCGGCGCGCTGCTTACGGGAGACTGGGACACCGCGGACGCGTGCGAGCCGCGGTACGTCCGGGAGGGGAGCGGGCTGGTGTCCGCGTATCTGCACTGGCATCTGGAACGCGGACTGCGTTCGCTTCGTTACGTAGAGAAGTAAGCGGTAAGAGGAGACGAGAAGCACATGGTCGTACGCGGGATCCTGGGAAGCCGGCGCCGCGAGTACAGGGCGCCGGAGCCGCACCCGTCGGGCGCCCGCGCGCCGAAGCTCCCGGGTGAGCTCGTCCCGAACCATGTGGCGATCGTCATGGACGGGAACGGCCGCTGGGCCAAGCAGCGCGGACTGCCCCGCACCGAGGGCCACAAGGTCGGCGCCGAGCGCGTGGTGGACGTGCTGCAGGGCGCGATCGAGATGGGCGTCGGCAGCATCTCGCTGTACGCCTTCTCCACCGAGAACTGGAAGCGCTCGCCCGACGAGGTCCGCTTCCTGATGAACTTCAACCGCGACTTCATCCGCAAGAGCCGGGACACGCTCGACGAACTCGGCGTCCGGGTGCGCTGGGTGGGCCGGATGCCCAAGCTGTGGAAGTCGGTCGCCAAGGAGCTCCAGGTCGCCCAGGAGCAGACGAAGGACAACGACCGGCTGACCCTGTACTTCTGCATGAACTACGGCGGCCGCGCGGAGATCGCCGACGCGGCGCAGGCGCTCGCCGAGGACGTGGCGGCGGGCCGCCTGGATCCCGGCAAGGTCAACGAGAAGACCCTCGCCAAGTACCTGTACTACCCGGACATGCCGGACGTGGACCTGTTCCTGCGGCCCAGCGGCGAGCAGCGCACCTCCAACTACCTGCTCTGGCAGAGCGCCTACGCCGAGATGGTCTTCCAGGACGTGCTCTGGCCGGACTTCGACCGCCGTGATCTGTGGCGGGCCTGCGTCGAGTTCGCCTCCCGCGACCGCCGCTTCGGCGGCGCCGTACCGAACGAGGAACTGCTCGCCATGGAGGCGGCGATGAGGGGCGACGACACCACGTCGTGAAGCGCTGTTGCGACCGATGTCGATCACCTGGCCGACGCCGAGCGCCTGTACCGTCCCGCCCCATGGACATGGGGCGGGACGCCGAACAGGGCGTGATCGAGCTGGTGTATCAGCACGTCATCGGGGATTTCACCGGAGTGCTGCGGGAGCGCCTTCGGCTGAAGCGGCGGGGGTGGATGCGGACATGGGCGCTCGGTCTCGTGGCGTTCGCCTGCGTGCTGAACGTCGGGCTCGCGGTGGCGGGGAGTGAGAAGCCCGACTGGTTCCTGATGGTCTGGCTACCCGCGGTCGGGGCACTGGTGCTCCTGGTCCCCCGCCTCCAGGCCCGTGCGTTCCTCAAGCTGGCGAACCGCAACGGCACCTACCGCGTGGCTGTGGCGGACGGCGGGCTGACGATGACCAACGACAACAGCACGACATCGCTCAGATGGGCCGCGCAGCCCCGCTACCGGGAGACCCCGGACGCGTTCTTCACCTACAGCGACGACAAGAACGCCAGTTGCTTCACCGTGCTGCCCAAGCGCGGCCTGAGGGATCCCGCCGACGTGGACAGGCTGCGGCAGATCCTCGACCGCAACCTGACCCGGGTCTGAGCCCTCAGTTCCTCGACGCCTCGGCGCAGTCCGCGCAGGTGCCGAAGATCTCGACCGTGTGGGCCACGTTGACGTAGCCGTGTTCGGCGGCGATGGCCTCCGCCCATTTCTCGACCGCCGGGCCCTCCACCTCCACCGCCTTGCCGCAGATGCGGCAGACCAGGTGGTGGTGGTGCTCGCCGGTCGAGCAGCGGCGGTAGACCGACTCGCCGTCGGAGGTGCGCAGGACGTCGACCTCACCTGCGTCGGCGAGGGACTGGAGGGTGCGGTAGACCGTGGTGAGGCCGACCGAGTCGCCCTTGTGCTTGAGCATGTCGTGAAGCTCCTGCGCGCTGCGGAACTCGTCGACCTCGTCCAGGGCTGCCGCCACGGCGGCCCGCTGCCGGGTGGCACGGCCCTTCACGGGCGGTCCAGCGGTCGTCACCGGTTCCTCCTTCACGAGGGTCGCGCTTCACGAGGGTCGCGTCTGCGCCTGCCCGGTCATTGTGCCAGCCCGGGCTGTGGGCGGTCAGACGCCGACCTTCCCGCCGGCCTCCCGACTTGCCGGAATCGCGCACTCCACGGGGTCGCCGGCGGGCAGCCCGGCGGCGGCCGCCCGGGCGCGGCGGCGGGCGAGAGGGGCGGCGAGGGCCGTCAGCAGGACGAAGGCCGCGATGGTCAGCAGCACGATCGTCGCCCCGGGCGGCACGTCCTGGTAGTACGAGGTGATCGTGCCGCCGAGGGTCACGGACACCCCGATGGCCACCGCGATCGCGAACGTCGCCGCGAAGCTCCGGCTGAGCTGCTGGGCCGCGGCGACCGGCACCACCATCAGCGCGCTGACCAGCAGCAATCCCACCACCCGCATCGCGACCGTCACCGTCACGGCCGCCGTGACCGCGGTGAGCAGGTTCAGCGCCCGCACCGGCAGCCCCGTCACCCGCGCGAACTCCTCGTCCTGGCTCACCGCGAACAGCTGCCGGCGCAGACCGACGGTGACCAGCACGACGAAGCCCGCCAGCAGACAGATCGCCGTCACGTCCGACTGCGAGACCGTCGAGAGCGAGCCGAAGAGGTACGACGTCAGGTTCGCGTTGGAGCCGCCGGGCGCGAGGTTGATGAACATCACCCCGCCCGCCATACCGCCGTAGAAGAGCATGGCGAGGGCGATGTCGCCGCGGGTGCGGCCGTACCAGCGAATCAGCTCCATGAGGATCGCGCCCAGTACGGACGTGAGGGTCGCCATCCACACGGGGGAGGCCGAGAGCAGGAAGCCGAGGCCGACACCCGTCATCGCGACATGGCCGATGCCGTCGCCCATCAGGGCCTGGCGGCGCTGGACGAGGTAGATGCCGATCGCCGGGGCCGTGATGCCGACCAGGACGGCGGCGAGCAGGGCTCGCTGCATGAAGGCGTAGTCGAGGAAGTCCATCACAGTCCCATCAGCTCAGCAGCCCCGTACGGGTCGGGCCGTGGGGATGCACGTGGTCATGGCCGGGAAGGGCGTGCTGCCCGAGCGCGGGCGGCGGCGGTCCGTCGTGCGTCACGCAGCCGTCGCGGAGCACGACCGCGCGGTCGATCAGCGGCTCCAGCGGCCCGAGTTCGTGCAGGACCAGCAGGACGGTCGAACCGGCCGCCACCTGCTCCCTGAGCGTCCGCGCCAGCACCTCCTGGCTCGCCAGGTCCACGCCCGCCATCGGCTCGTCCATGATCAGCAGTTCGGGTTCGGCGGCGAGCGCGCGGGCGATCAGGACGCGCTGGTGCTGGCCGCCGGAGAGGGCGTTCACGGAGTCCTTCGCCCGGTCCGCCATCCCGACCAGCTCCAGCGCCCGGCGCACGGCCGCGTGGTCGGCCCGGCGCAGGACGCCGAAGCGGGCCCGGGAGAGCCGTCCCGAGGAGACGATCTCGGTGACGGTGGCCGGGACACCGCCCGCGGCCGTGGTGCGCTGCGGTACGTACCCCACGCGCGCCCAGTCCCGGAACCGCCCCCTCGGCGTCCCGAACAGCTCGATCTCCCCGGCGCTCACCGGCACCTGGCCGATGACCGTCCGGACCGCCGTCGACTTGCCGGAGCCGTTGGCGCCGAGCAGCGCGACGACCTCCCCGCGTGCCACGGTGAGGTCGATGCCGCGCAGAACGGGGCGCGAGCCCAGCTCGGCGGTGACGCCCCGCAGGGATATGACGGGCTCGGTCATGCCGTCCTCCGCGTCCTTGGGTGTCACTTCGTCCCCAGGGCGGCCTGCAGCGCCTTGAGGTTTGCCTCCTGCACGGAGAAGTAGTCCTTGCCGCGGGACTTGGCGGTGATGCCCTCGATGGGGTCCAGGACGTCCGTCCTCAGACCGGCGTCGGAGGCGATGGTCTTCGCGGTCTTGTCGCTGACGAGCGTCTCGTAGAAGACCGTGGTGACGTGGTCGGCCTTCGCCATCCGCTCCAGGGCCCGCACCCGCGCCGCGCTCGGCTCGGACTCGGGGTCGAGGCCGTTGATGGCCTCCTCGGTCAGGCCGTAGCGCTCGGCGAGGTAGCCGAAGGCGGCGTGAGTGGTGATGAAGACCTTGGACTTGGTGTGCGCGAGCCCGTCCTCGAACTGCTTGTTCAGTCCGTCGAGCTTCTCGACCAGGGCCGCGGTGTTCTTCTTGTAGTCGGCCGCGTTCTTCGGGTCGGCCTTCACGAAGGCGGCGCCCACCCCCTCGGCGACCTGGGCGTAGCGCACCGGGTCGAGCCAGATGTGCGGGTCGAGGCCGGCCAGCTCCTCGTTCTTGGAGCCGTCGTGGGAGGCCGCGTGGCCGCCGACCTCGTTGCCGTGCTTCTCCAGCGAGGTGAGGGAGGCGGCGTCGATCTTCGTCTTCACGTCGGACTGGGCCACCGCCTCGTCGACGGAGGGCTGGAGGTTCTTCAGGTACAGCACCGCATCGGACTCCTGGAGCCGCGCGGTCTGCTGCGCGCTGATCTCCAGGTCGTGCGGTTCCTGGCCGGGCTGGGTGAGGCTGGTGACATGGACGTGGGCGCCGCCGATCCGCTCGGCGAGGAAGGCCATCGGATAGAACGACGCGACGACGTCGAACTTGCCGTCACCGGCCGCGGCGGCGCTGTCGGAGGAGCAGGCGGAGAGGGTGCCGAGGCCGAGGGCGGTGACGGCCGCCACGGCCACGCCGGTTATGTACTGTCGTCGTACGTTCATGACAGTCATTTTCATCTGACATGGAAACCGTTGTCAATAAACGATCCGACCGGAACCGATTTGATTGAGGGGGAGCCCCCGCCGGTACCCTGAAGCATTCGCTCTGAAGCGTCTCGCTTCGTCGCCCGTCGTCGTAATGAAGAGAGCACCGTGGCCGCCGACAAGATCGACACCATCGTCAGCCTGAGCAAGCGCCGTGGCTTCGTATTCCCCTGCAGTGAGATCTACGGCGGCCAGCGCGCCGCCTGGGACTACGGACCGCTGGGTGTCGAGCTCAAGGAGAACCTGAAGCGTCAGTGGTGGCGCTACATGGTGACGTCGCGCGAGGACGTGGTCGGTCTCGACTCGTCCGTGATCCTGGCCCCCGAGGTCTGGGTCGCCTCCGGCCATGTCGCCACCTTCACGGACCCGCTGACCGAGTGCACCTCCTGTCACAAGCGGTTCCGCGCCGACCACCTGGAGGAGGCCTACGAGGCCAAGCACGGCCGCCTCCCGGAGAACGGCCTGGCCGACGTCAACTGCCCCAACTGCGGCAACAAGGGCCAGTTCACCGAGCCCAAGCAGTTCTCGGGCCTGCTGTCCACGCACCTCGGCCCGACGCAGGACAGCGGCTCCATCGCCTACCTGCGCCCCGAGACCGCGCAGGGCATCTTCACCAACTTCGCCCTGGTGCAGACCGCCGCGCGCAAGAAGCCGCCGTTCGGCATCGCGCAGATGGGCAAGTCCTTCCGCAACGAGATCACGCCCGGCAACTTCATCTTCCGCACCCGGGAGTTCGAGCAGATGGAGATGGAGTTCTTCGTCAAGCCGGGCGAGGACGAGAAGTGGCAGGAGTACTGGATGGAGCAGCGCTGGAACTGGTACACCGGTCTCGGCCTGCGCGAGGAGAACATGCGGTGGTACGAGCACCCGAAGGAGAAGCTCTCCCACTACTCCAAGCGCACCGCTGACATCGAGTACCGCTTCCAGTTCGGCGGCAACGAGTGGGGCGAGCTCGAGGGTGTGGCCAACCGCACCGACTACGACCTCACCGCCCACTCCAAGGCCTCCGGCCAGGACCTCGTCTACTACGACCAGGAGGCCCAGGAGCGCTGGACGCCGTACGTCATCGAGCCCGCGGCCGGTGTCGGCCGCGCGATGCTGGCGTTCCTGCTCGACGCCTACGTCGAGGACGAGGCCCCCAACGCCAAGGGCAAGCTGGAGAAGCGCACGGTGCTGCGCCTCGACCACCGGCTGGCCCCGGTGAAGGTCGCGGTGCTCCCGCTCTCCCGCAACCCCGAGCTGTCCCCGAAGGCCAAGGGCCTCGCCCAGGCCCTGCGGCAGAACTGGAACATCGAGTTCGACGACGCCGGCGCCATCGGCCGCCGCTACCGCCGCCAGGACGAGATCGGCACGCCGTACTGCGTGACGGTCGACTTCGACACCCTCGAGGACAACGCGGTGACGGTGCGCGAGCGGGACTCGATGAAGCAGGAGCGCGTGTCGCTGGACCAGATCGAGGGCTACCTCGCCGGTCGTCTGGTCGGCGCGTAGCCGCGAACACCGGACGGCCGGCCGGGGGCAGCTGAAACACCCCCCAAGTCCGCCCGTGGCCCCCGATACAGGTCTCGCATTGGCCCTGTATCGGGGGCCGCTCCGTCACCAGGCTGGACCCATGAGTCTCGCCTTCCTCCTCACCACCCTGGTCGTCGTCGCCACCCCCGGCACCGGCGTCGTCTACACCCTCGCCGCCGGGCTGTCGCACGGCCGGCGGGCGAGCGTTGTCGCCGCCTTCGCGTGCACGCTCGGCATCGTGCCGCACGTGCTGGCCACCGTGACCGGGCTCGCGGCCCTGCTGAACGCGAGCGCCGCGGCCTTCCAGGTCGTCAAGTACGCCGGAGTCGGCTATCTGCTGTACATGGCCTGGGCGACCCTGCGGGACCGGCGCGCCATCGACGTCGACGAGGGGGCCGCGCCGCGCTCCGCGGGGCGCGTGATCGTGCGGGGCGTGCTGATCAATCTGCTCAACCCGAAGCTGACGATCTTCTTCTTCGCGTTCCTGCCGCAGTTCGTGGACCCGGCCGCCCCGCACGCCCTGCCGGCCATGCTGGGCCTGAGCGGTGTGTTCATGCTGGCGACGTTCGTCGTCTTCGCCCTCTACGGGGTGCTGGCCGCCTCGGTCCGCAGCCACGTCACCTCACGGCCGAGGGTGATGACGTGGCTGCGGCGGAGCTTCGCGGGGTCCTTCGTGGCGCTGGGCGCGAAGCTGGCGCTGACGGCGCGTTAGCGCCCCTGCAGCGACTTCACGTTGTTGCCGAAGGTCCAGTTCTTGGAGCCGTCCCAGTTGATCGACCAGGTCATCAGGCCCTTGAGCGAGCTGCCGTAGTGCTTCCAGGCCTGGGAGACCAGGGACGGCGACATGTAGCCGCCACCCGCGCCGGACTGGGCGGGCAGGCCCGGGACCTGCTTGTCGTACGGCACCTTCACCGTCGTGCCCTGCACGGTCAGGCCCTTGTTGAGGCAGTCCGTCTGGGCGGTGAAGCCCGCGACCGTGCCGGCCGAGTAGGAGTCGCCGGAGCAGCCGTACATGCTGCCGTTGTAGTACTGCATGTTCAGCCACCACAGGCGGCCGTTGTCGGCGTACTTCTTGATGATCGGCAGGTAGGCGCCCCAGATGGAGCCGTACGTGATGCTGCCGCCGGTGACATAGGCCGTCTCCGGGGCCATCGTCAGGCCGAAGTTGGACGGCATCTTCGCCAGCACCCCGTCGATGACGCGGATCAGGTTGGCCTGGGAGGCGGAGAGCTGGGTGATGCTGCCGCTGCCGACCAGGCCCGTCTCGATGTCGATGTCGATGCCGTCGAAGTTGTACTTCTTCAGGATCGGCACGATCGTCGCCACGAAGCGGTCGGCCACCGTCTGCGAGCTGAGGTCGATGCCGGCCGCGGCGCCGCCGATCGACAGCAGGATCGTCTGCCCGGACGCCTTCGCCGCGCACATCTCCGCGGGCGTCGCCACCTTCACGCCCGCGTCCATGCCGTCCTCCCACAGGGCCGTGCCGTCGGAACGGATCACGGGGAAGGCCGCGTTGATCACGTTGTAGCCGTGGGCGGCGATACGGGAGTCGGTGATCGGCGTCCAGCCGAAGGGCGGGTGGACGCCGTTGGCGGAGCCGTCCCAGTTTTCCCAGTAGCCCTGCAGGACCTTGCCGGCGGGCCGCGACTTCACCGCGCAGGTGTCGGCGGCGGAGGCGGCGGGCGCCAGGGGGAGCTGCGTGAGGGCCGCGGTGGCGAGGGCGGTGGCGAGCAGGGCCAGGGTGCGGCGGAGCATACGGGCCTCCCGGTGGGGGTGCGGTGAGGTGTCGTAGGCATGACAGTGCAACGGTCCAGACCTTTCGTCAATAGGTCTGGACCAGTTCGAGGTGGCGAGGTATACGGGTATCGAGTGACAGATATTGAAATCTGTCAGCTGTTATGTGAAGGTGGTCGCATGACGCTGCGAACCCGCAACCTCGGAACCACCGGCCCCCAGGTCTCCGCCCTCGGCCTCGGCTGCATGGGCATGTCCGGCATGTACGGGGACTCGGACCGTGCCGAGTCCATCGCCACCATCCACGCCGCCCTTGAGGCCGGCGTGACCCTGCTCGACACCGGCGACTTCTACGGCATGGGCCACAACGAACTGCTGATCAGCGAGGCCTTGCGCACGGCCCCGGCCGCCCGGCGGGAGAACGCGCTGATCAGTGTGAAGTTCGGTGCCCAGCGCGCCCCGGACGGCACCTGGCTCGGCTACGACGCTCGGCCCGCCGCCGTGAAGACCTGGGCCGCCTACTCCCTGCAACGCCTCGGCGTCGACCACATCGACGTCTACCGCCCCGCCCGGCTCGACCCGGCCGTGCCGATCGAGGAGACCGTCGGCGCGATCGCCGAACTCGTGGAGGCGGGGTACGTCCGGCACATCGGGCTGAGCGAGGTCGGCGCGGAGACCATCCGCCGGGCCGCCGCCACCGCCCCGATCGCCGACCTCCAGATCGAGTACGCGCTCATCTCCCGCGGCCCCGAGCGGGAGATCCTGCCCACGCTGCGTGAGCTGGGCATCGCCGTCACCGCGTACGGCGTGCTCGCCCGCGGACTGATCTCCGGCCATGTCTCGGCCGACCGGGGCTTCGGCGCCAACGACTTCCGCGCCCACACCCCCCGCTTCCAGGGCGACAACTTGCGGCACAACCTCACGCTGGTCGAGTCCCTGCGCAAGATCGCCGAACAGAAAGGCGTCTCGGTCGCGCAGATCGCCATCGCTTGGGCGCTGTCCCGGGGCGAGGACATCGTGCCGCTGATCGGCGCCCGCACCCGGGAGCGGCTCGCCGAGGCGCTGGGCGCCCTGGAGGTGACCCTGGACGCGGCCGACCTCGCCGCCATCGAGACCGCCGTGCCGGCGGACGCGGCGGCCGGCGAGCGGTACGCCCCCGCGCAGATGGCGATGCTCGACAGCGAGCGCTGATCACGGCGCCGGGTACCGTCTAGCCATGGCACCGTCCCCCGAGACCCTGACCGCCGAGCGCATCCTCGAAGCGACCGAGGAGGTGCTGCGCCGCTACGGCCCCGCCAAGGCCACCGTGGTGGACGTGGCCCGCGCGCTCGGCGTCAGCCATGGCAGCGTCTACCGGCACTTCCGTACCAAGGCGGCGCTGCGGGAAGCCGTGACGAAGCGCTGGCTGGACCGCACGACCGAGGTGCTGGCCGGCATCGTCGCGGACACCGGCCGGGACCCGGAGGACCGGGTGCGGGCGTGGCTCGCCGCCCTGTACGCCGCCAAGCGCCGCAAGGCGGGCGCCGACCCGGAGCTGTTCGCCACGTACACGGTCCTCACCGGTGAGAACGGCGGGGCCGTCGGCACCCATCTCGCTGAGCTGACCGGCCAGTTGACGGAGCTGGTGCGGGCCGGCGTCGACGCGGGCGTCTTCACCGCCGAGGACCCGGCGACCACCGCCCTCGCCCTCTTCCAGGCCACCGGCCGCTTCCACGACCCCTGTTACGCCAAGGAGTGGGAACGGCCGGGCGCGCAGGCGGAGTTCGAGGCACTGGTCGACCTGTGCGTCCGCGGCCTGAAGGGCGCAGGAGCCTAGGCCTGCTGCAAAGGTCCCGCCCGCCCCACGACGCCCGGCACGTTCCCCCAGCGGGGGGACCCCCCATGACGCCGCAGGGCCCGCCCTCCGGGCGGACGGCGGGAGCCGGCGCGGCCCGGCTGCGTGAGGACCAGTGGCGGGCGATCGAAGAGCTGGTCGCCGACAGACGCCGGGCGCTGGTCGTGCAGCGCACGGGGTGGGGGACTTTCCAACAGGCCCTAGGCTCCCGCCACGCACCGCCAGAAGTCCCGCATGAGGGGGGTCGGGGTGGGGTTGGTCATCGCCACCTGGGTCAGCAGGACCGAGACCGTGCCGGTCTGCGGGACGATCTGGGCCGCGGTGCCGGATCCGCCGACCCAGCCGTAGCGGCCCGGGACGTTCCAGGGGTCGGCAGGGGTCACGTCGACCTGGCCGCCGTACCCCCAGCCCTGGCCCTCCAGGAAGAGGGCGGCGCGCTCGCGCTGTTCGGCCGTGAGGTGGTTGGTGGTCATCCGGCTGACCGAGGTGGGGCTGAGCAGGCCGCCGCCCGAGTCCAGGAGCATGCGGGCGAAGGCCAGCCAGTCGTCGGCCGTGGAGGCCAGGCCTCCGCCGCCGGACAGGAAGCGCGGGGCGTGGGCGAACTCGCCGTCCGGGGTGTCCGACACCTCCAGCGTGCCGTCCGGAGCCGGGTCGTAGGCCGTGGTGAAGCGGTGCCGCTGGGCGGCCGGCACCTCGAACGCCGTGTCCGTCATGCCCAGCGGCTCGAAGATCCGCTCGGCCAGGAACTCGGCGAGGCTGCGGCCCGACGCCCGCGCGATCAGGATGCCCTGCAGGTCGGAGGAGGTGCCGTAGAGCCAGGACTCGCCCGGCTGGTACAGCATCGGCACCTGCGCCAGACGGCGGAGCCAGGTGCCGTGGTCCGGCCAGTCCTGGAGGTGACGGCCGTCCTTCTGCACCTCGAACAGCGCCTCGACGGCGGGGAGGGCGAAGTCGGAGGGGAAGCCCCAGCCGGTGCGGGAGCTGAGCAGGTCCTCGACGGTGATGGGACGGGCGGCGGGCACCACGTCCTCGACAGGGGCGTCCGGCGTCCGCACCACCAGCGGCTTCGCCAGTTCCGGCAGCCACTCCTCGACCGGTGAGTCCAGCCCGACGAGACCGTCCTCGACCAGCATCAGCACGGCCGCCGCGGTGATCGGCTTGGTGATGGAGGCGATACGGAAGATCGAGTCGCGGGCCATCGGGGCGGTGCCGTCGGCGTCCACCGAACCGACGGCCGCCACCTCCACATCGGCACCGTGGGCCACCAGCCCCACGGCGCCCGGCACCGTTCCTCGGTCGACATGGCGTCGCAGGGTGTCGTACAGAGCGCTCATGGGTTGCCTTCCGGTGCGAGTCGGTCGTACGGCCTACGACTGGCGGCACGCCGGAAACTCATCGCCGGGACGGCCCTACGCGTCCGACGGGTCCACGGTCGCCTGGTGGGCCTCGGCCAGGTGTTCCTCAGCCTTCAGCCAGGGCAGGAACTGGGCGCCCTGACGCCAGCCGCAGGTCTCGCATCTGATGGTGCGCTGTACGCCGGTGCGCCGCACGTGGACGACGTGTTCCCGTCCGTGCTGGTCCCAGCGGCTCACCTTGCTCGTGTTGATCTCCAGCATGATGCCTCGCCTCCGCCACAGGAGTGTGCAGCAAGACCAACATCAACAGGGGGTCTTCCATGATGAGTTGACCGAGCTGTGGCCTGTTCCTCACATCCGCGTCAGCCGATGGTGCGCGGCAGGCGCAGGCTGAGCAGGCAGGTGAGGGCGACGCAGCCCAGCTGGGCCAGGAGCGTGGTGACCAGGGCGTCGCGCATGCCCAGGGCCGGGACCAGGGACAGGAACAGGGTGCCGAGCGCGGCCACCCCGAGGGCCAGGGCCGACTGCTGGGTCGTCATCATCACGCCGCTGCCGACGCCGGCCCGCGCGGGCTCCACCTCGGAGAGCACGACCCGGAAGACGATGGGGAGTTGGAGCGCCTGCCCGGCACCCGCGAGCGCCGCGCCGGGGAGCAGTTCGACGAAGCCGAGGTCCGGCCAGGACCGCCAGGCCGCCAGCGCCATCAGTCCCACGCCGACCCCCTGCAGCAGCCCGCCGGCCGTCACGATCCGGGTGCCGTACCGCGCGACCAGCCGGGGACCGGCGAGCGAGACGAAGAAGAACACGACGGCCATCGGCGCGAGCGCCAGCCCCGCCGGGACCGGGCCCAGTCCCGCACCGCGCTGCAGCGCCACCGCGATGACGAACATGAAGCCGCTGAAGCCGACCGAGAACGGCACGATCATCACCAGACCGCGGCGCAGCGAGGTCAGCCTGAACAGGCTCGGCGGGACCAGGGGCGTACGACCCCGGCGGTCGGCCCGCCGCTCCACCGCGTAGAACGCCGCCGCGACGAAGGGGAACGCCGCCAGCGACAGCCAGGTCCACAGCGGCCATCCGGCCGTGCGGCCCTCGGTGAGCGGGGCCAGCAGGGCGAGCAGCGAGGCGGTGAGCAGGACGGTGCCGGGGCCGTCGACCGGCTCGGGGTGCTGGGAGCGGGTCTCGGGCACGCCCCGGGCCGCCAGGACCAGGCCCAGGACGACGACCGGGACGTTCACCAGGAACACCGAGCGCCAGCCGGTGCCCCAGACGTCGGCCGCCACCAGGACGCCGCCGAGGATCTGCCCGGCGACCATCGACAGGCCGGCCGTGGCGCCGTACAGGCCCATGGCCCTGGCCCGGCGGGGCCCCGCGGTGGCCGCCTGGATGGTGGCGAGGACCTGCGGCAGCATCGCGGCGGCCGCCGCGCCCTGCGCGACCCGCGCCGCGACCAGCGTCCAGGCGCTCGGCGCGAGACCGCAGGCCAGCGAGGTCAGCCCGAAGGCCGCCATGCCGCCGAGGAAGAGGCGGCGCCGGCCGAACAGGTCGCCGAGCCGCCCGCCGAGGACGAGCAGGACGGCGTACGCGAGCCCGTACCCGGCGACGACCAGCTCCAGCACGGACTCGCTCGCGTGCAGGTCCCGGCCGATCGTGGGCAGGGCGACGTTGACGATGAAGAAGTCGATGAGGGGGAGTGCCGCTGCCAGCAGCACGGTGAAGAGCCCGAGGCCGCTGAGCGCCGGTGGCGCCACCGGGGATCGGACGGTGCGTGAAGTGATGGTTTCGGTCACGCCTCGATCCTGCGCCCGCGCTCAGACGGGTACCAGAGTCTTCTTATCCTGGTAGAAGGAGTACCTGGCAACAGGATGCGTGACGCGGCAGGCTGGGAGTATGACGACCATGGCCCAGGAGACGCCCTCGGAAACCTCGGCGGCAGCGATACGGCGGCACGAGCTGGCCGGCTTCCTGCGCCACCGCCGCGAGCACATCACCCCCGAGCAGGTCGGGCTGCCCCGCGGCACCCGGCGCCGCACCCCCGGGCTGCGCCGCGAGGAGGTCGCGCAGCTCGCCTCGGTCGGCGTCACCTGGTACACGTGGCTCGAACAGGCGAGGGACATCCAGGTCTCCGTCCAGGTCCTGGACGCCCTGGCCCGCACCCTCTTCCTCGACCCCAGCGAGCGCGCGCACCTTTTCCAGCTGGCCGGGCAGGTCGACCCGACGCCGACCACCACCTGCCCGTCGATCACCCCCGGGGTACGGGCCGTCCTGGAGCACCTGGAGCCGGTCCCGGCCTGTGTGCAGAACAGCCGGTACGACATCCTCGCCTACAACCGCACCTACGGCCTGCTGCTGTGCGACCTGGACGCGGTGCCGCCCGAGGACCGCAACTGCCTGGTCCTGTCCTACACGCACGAGGAGTGGCGCTCCTCGATCGTGCACCTGCGGGACACTCAGCGGTTGATGGCCGCCCGGTTCCGGGCCACGATGGCCGCGCATCTCGCCGAGCCCGCCTGGAAGATGCTGCTCAAGCGGCTGCGCGCGGAGTCGGCGGAGTTCCGTGAGAACTGGGAGCGGCACGAGGTGCAGGCCCACCGCACCAAGCGCAAGGAGTTCGACAACCGGTACGTCGGCCGGATCGCCGTCGACCACACCGATCTGTGGCTCGGCCCCGAACTGGGCCCGCGCATCGTGACGTACGCCCCGGCGGACGAGGAGTCGAGGGAGCGTCTGGAGAAGCTCCACGCGCTCGCCCTGGAGCGGGCGGGCGCCCGCTGACCGTCCTTATGCGGTCACGCCCGCCGCTTCGCGCACCTCGACCGACTCCAGCTGGTCGGCCGCCCGGGCCGCGGCCCGTCGGGCCCACCGGCCGGTGGTCAGCGCCCCGAGGACGAACACGGCGACTCCGCATCCGACGACGATCCACCACGCCGGCACCGACGCGGAGGCGAATGCGTCCTTGTACGACGACGATCCGACCCCGGACGCCAGCACCGCCCCGATGACGGCGACCCCCAGCGTCTGCCCCAGCTGGCGGCTCGTGGAGGCCACGGCCGCCGCGACGCCCGCCTGCGCCCGCGGCATCCCCGAGACCGCCGTGTTGGTGATCGGCGCGTTGATGAAGCCGAATCCGACGCCGAACAGCACGTATCCGAGGAACAGCGTGACGTCGGACGTCTCCGCCTGGAACGCCGCGAACAGCAGCGCGCTCGCCGTCATCGCCGCTCCGGCGACCAGCAGCGGCAGCCGCGGACCGCGATTGCCCACCAGACGGCCCGAGAGCGGCGCGCACAGCATGATCGGCAGGGCGATCGGCAGCATCCAGAGGCCCGCGTGCAGTGCGTCCAGTCCTCGTACGTTCTGCAGGTACAGCGTCGAGAGGAAGAGGAACCCGCCCAGCGACGCGAACGCGCTGATCGCTATCACCGTCGCCCCGCTGAACGGCGGCGAACGGAAGAACCGCAGGTCGATGAGGGGTTCGTCGCGACGGGGCTCGTACCACAGGAGCCCGAGGAGGGCCGCCAGCGCGACGACCGCGAACGGCAGTACCGCGCCGAAGCCGGACTCCGGTGCCTGGATGATCGCGTACGTGAGTCCCGCGAACAGCGCGATGACCAGCAGCTGTCCGACCGGGTCGGGGCGGCGGCCCTTCGGGGCGCGGGACTCGGGGACGAACTTCAGGGTGAGCAGCAGTGCCGCGAGGCCCACCGGCAGGTTGATCCAGAAGATCGAGCGCCAGCCCACCGACTGCACGAGCAGACCGCCGATCAGCGGTCCCGCGGCGAACGATATGCCGACGACCGCGCCCCACACGCCGATCGCGCGGGCGCGCTCCTGCGGGGCCGTGAAGGTGTTGGTGATGATCGACATGGCGACCGGGTTGAGCATCGAGCCGCCGACCGCCTGGATCACCCGGAAGGCGATCAGTGCGTCGAGGCTCGGAGCGAGCGAGCACAGGACCGAGCCGACGATGAACACGATCAGGCCGGTCATGAAGACGCGCCTGCGGCCGATCCGGTCCGCCGTCGAGCCGGAGAGCATCAGCAGCGAGGCGAGGACCAGGGTGTAGGCGTCGATCGTCCACTGCAGGCCGGACGTGCTCGCGTGCAGGCCGTCGCGGATCGAGGGGAGCGCGACGTTCAGGATGGTGACGTCCAGGCTGACGATCAGCAGGCTCATGCAGCAGATCGCGAGGACCAGGAGGCGTCGGCGTTGGCTGAGCTCGGGCATGCGACCCATCGTACGACTGGTTCGATAGTGTGTCTAACTAATAGTGCAGCTAACTAATGGCCTGTACCGGGATCCTGCTTCGGGTACCCCTCGGGGTGCGTGACAAGGGGTACCCCTCCGGGTGCGTGACAATGGGGGAATGCCCGAGACCACTGTCACGCCGTTGCAGATCGGCCCGCACACCGTCCAGCCGCCCGTCGTCCTGGCCCCGATGGCCGGGATCACGAATGCGCCCTTCCGTACGCTGTGCCGGGAGTTCAGCGGTGGCAAGGGGTTGTTCGTCAGCGAGATGATCACGACGCGGGCGCTGGTCGAGCGCAACGAGAAGACCATGCAGCTCATCCACTTCGACGCGAGCGAGACGCCGCGTTCGATCCAGCTGTACGGCGTCGATCCCGCGACCGTCGGCAAGGCCGTCCGCATGATCGCGGAGGAGGACCTGGCCGACCACATCGACCTGAACTTCGGGTGCCCGGTGCCGAAGGTGACGCGCAAGGGGGGTGGGTCGGCGCTGCCGTACAAGCGCAACCTGCTGCGCGCGATCCTGCGGGAAGCCGTGTCGGGGGCCGGGGATCTGCCGGTCACGATGAAGATGCGCAAGGGCATCGACGACGACCACATCACGTACCTGGACGCCGGTCGTATCGCCGTGGAGGAGGGCGTGACGTCCATCGCCCTGCACGGGCGGACGGCCGCGCAGCACTACGGGGGCACCGCCGACTGGGACGCCATCGCTCGGCTCAAGGAGCATGTGCCCGAGATTCCGGTGCTGGGTAACGGTGACATCTGGTCGGCGGGGGACGCGTTGCGGATGGTGCGCGAGACCGGGTGCGACGGGGTGGTCGTGGGGCGGGGCTGCCTGGGGCGGCCGTGGCTGTTCGCGGACCTGGTGGCGGCGTTCGAGGGGCGTACGGAGGCCGTCGCGCGGCCGTCGCTGCGGGAGGTCGCCGACGTCATGGTGCGCCATGCCACGCTTCTCGGGGAGTGGATCGGTGACGAGTCGAAGGGTGTCGTCGACTTCCGCAAGCATGTCGCCTGGTACCTGAAGGGTTTCGCGGTCGGCAGCGAGATGCGGCGGCGGCTGGCGGTCACGTCGTCTCTTTCGGAACTGCGCGCCGGTCTGGATGAGTTGGACCTCGACCAGCCGTGGCCCAGCGATGCCGACGGGCCGCGTGGGCGTACGTCCGGCAACAACCGGGTCGTTCTGCCGGACGGTTGGCTGAAGGATCCGTACGACTGCGCGGGTGTGACGGAAGACGCCGAGCTCGACACGTCGGGTGGCTGAGGGTTCGATGCCTGCGGCGCCTGTGCGGCTTTGGTGGGGGTGGGCGTAGCGCCTTCGGTTCGGTTGTGGGTCGGGGCCGGGGCGGGGGGTGCGACGCGCCCCTCAGGGGCGCGGGGAACTGCGCGAGCGGCCCCGCGTCAGCTCTTCTTCGGGTGGGGAGTGGAGCCGTACGCCGTGAGGAACTTGTCACGGAAGGCGCTCATCTTCCAGACCGGGGCGTTGTGGGCGGGGCGGAGGCCGTCCGTCCAGCCCCAGGACGAGATCTTGTCCAGGACCTTGGGGTCCTTGGCGACTATGGAGATCGGGACGTCGCGGCTGGCGTGGTTGCCGCTGACGCGGGCGATCGGCTGGTGGTCGCCGAGGAAGACCAGGACCGTGTTGTCGTTGCCGTAGCGCTCCAGCCACTGGGTGAGCGCGGTCACCGAGTACTGGACCGACTTGCCGTACTCCGCCTGGGACTTGGGGGAGCTGGCGATGATGTCCGCGGGCTTCTTGCCGGCCGCGTGGATGGCGTTGAAGACCGAACCGTCACCCAGGCCGTTCCAGGGGACCATCTTGGGGATCGGGGCCCAGGGCTGGTGGCTGGAAGTGAGGATGACCAGGGACATCAGCGGCTTGCTCCGCTTCTTGCTGTGCTCCAGGTCCTGGAAGGCCTGCAGCGCGTACTGGTCCGGCATCGTCGACCAGCTGAACTTCGGC
Source organism: Streptomyces sp. NPDC002144 (assembly GCF_053593695.1). Lineage (NCBI taxonomy): Bacteria > Bacillati > Actinomycetota > Actinomycetes > Kitasatosporales > Streptomycetaceae > Streptomyces > Streptomyces sp. NPDC002144. The sequence continues at coordinate 103,736 of NZ_JBSFDB010000011.1, read as the reverse complement.
CCGTTGTAACCCATCTGGAAGGCGTTGCGGTAGCTCTGCAGGCCGTAGAACTTCGACTCCGGCCAGCCTTTCTGCACACCCGGCATGATGCCGACCGTGTCCCAGTCGCCCGTCTTGGCGAAGGCCTTGGTGAGGCTGAGGTGGTCGCTCGCCATGACCGTGCGGTAGCGGTTCTGGTTGTCGATCCACAGGCCGGACATGGTGGTGGAGTGGCCCAGCCAGCTGCTGCCGCCGTAGGTCGCCGAGGTCAGCCAGCCGCTCTTGGCGTGGAAGCCCGCCTTCGCGAGGGCTTTGGTGCGGGCGTCGAGGGTGGCGTCGACGCCGGGTGCCTCCACCGGGTCCTCGATCGCGCTGCGGCCGTAGCTCTCGATGAAGGTGAAGATCATGTCCTTGCCGCGCAGGTCGGGGACCAGCTGGCTGGGCGGTGTGTTGCCGAACTCGTCGACCTTGGCGATCTTCTGGAAGTCGGCCTCGTCCTTGAGGGTCTGCCGGACACCCTTCGCCTGGAGAACCACCGCTCCGGCCGCCCGGTCGGAGGCCAGCGGTGTCCCGCCGAGCTGGAGGCCCAGCGCGGAGCAGAGGACCCAGACGACGGCGGCGGCGAGTGTCCCCCGGGTCGCCGCCTGCTTGTTGCGCGCCAGCAGGTTGCTGAGCCGGACCATCGCCAGCGCCATGACGGACAGCAGCAGGAACACCAGGACGAAGGCGCCGACCGTGGCACCGATCGCCACCGCACGGCCCATCGAGTCCTGGACGTAACTCTGCGCGTCCGGCAGCAGCTCCCAGTCCAGCACGAGGTTGAAGTGCCGGCCGAGGTACTCCCAGAAGCCCATGTCCAGCAGGTTGAGGATCGTGAGCGCGCCGAGCGCGGCACCTGACACCACCGCCACGATGATGCGCGGGCGGCGCGGCAGCACCAGCGCGACGGCCGCCCCGAGCACGGCCTCCACCGGTATCCGCACGAACCGCCCGGCGTGCAGCGCGCTCTCCTTGTTCGGGAGTACCAGCGCGCCGAGCACGAGGACGGCCGCGAGGATCGTGACCGTCCAGCGCACGACGCGCACCGGTACGGGGTGCCGCTCACGCCAGTCGGCGAACCGGGTGCGCAGGGTCGCCCTGGCGTCCTGTTGCGGTGACGGCGACTCCGGCTCGACCTCGGGTGATGTGTCCGGTTGTTGGCGAAGGCGCGTGAAGACAGGCACCCGAAGGTCCTTCCGTTGCGAGGCCCGGCATCCGTGATTCGGACGGATCGGTCGGCGGGCCACACCGGGAGGCAAGGACCCGCCACAGTCCGGTACGGGCTGCCTGAGGCGGTTGTTCACGCCTCAGGGCAAACACCGGGCAAACGCCTCGTCAACGGCACGGTCGAGGCTCGTAGGGGCGCGGGGAACTGCGCGACCAGCCCCCACTGGCCCGCAGTCGCCGTCCTGCCTTCCCCAGCGGAGCGCTAGGCGCCCCCCACCGCCGTCAGCAGGGCGAGCGGTGCCGCCGCCGAGCGGGACTCCCTCACGCAGGCGTGCGGATAGGGCACGGGCTCGGCGTGCGAGTCCCGTCCGTACCCGGCGATGACCTCCGGCAGCCGGTGGCCCGTGGCCGTCGCCGCGTCGACCAGGGCGTGGGCGACCGTGCGGGCCTCGTCGTGCAGGCCGTAGCGGGCCAGGCCCAGCGTGATCAGCGCGTTGTCGTGCGGCCAGACCGAGCCGCGGTGGTACGACAGCGGGTGGTACGCCGGCTGTCCCGCGGCCAGCGTGCGTACGCCCCAGCCGGAGAAGAAGTCCGGTTCCAGCAGCCGCCGGCCCACCACCTCGCCGTACTCCTTGTCCAGCAGCCCCGACCACAGCAGATGCCCGGCGTCCGAGGCGAGCGCGTCGACCTGCCGGCCCTCGCCGTCCAGCGCGAGCGCCGGGAAGGAGGCGTCCCGCATCCAGAAGTCCCGCTGGAAACGGTCCCGCAGATCGGCCGCCGCCTGTTCCAGCAGGGCGGCGTAGGTGTCGTCGCCCCACACCGTCCGGGCGACCGACGCCGTGCGGCGCAGGGCGTCGTAGGCATAGCCCTGTGCCCCGGCCGCCATCACCGGTCCGCTGGCCCGTGTGCCGTCGGCGGAGCAGATCGCGCCGGGGGAGTCCTTCCAGTTCTGGTTGGCGAGGCCGCCCTGGTCGGCGCGGTAGACGAGGTAGCCGCGCGAGGTCAGCCCGCCGTGGTCCAGCATCCAGCCGATCGCCGCGCGGGCGTTGGGCTCGAGGCGGCGGGCGAGGTCCGCGTCCCCGGTCTGCTCGACGTAGGCGCCCAGCAGGACCAGGAACAGTGGCGTGGCGTCCACCGAGCCGTAGTAGCGGCCGTAGGGGACCTGGCGGAAGTGGGCCAGCTCACCGTGGCGGACCTCGTGCACGATCTTGCCCGGCTGGGCCACCGAGTCCGGACCGGTCTCCGTCGCCTGGGTGGCGGCGAGCGCGGGCAGGGTGGCGGCGGCGAGCTGCGGACGGTAGGGGAGCGCGAACAACGACGTCAGCAGGGCGTCCCGGCCGAGCAGGGTCAGGAACCAGGGGGCTCCGGCAGCGGGCACCCGCAGGTCCTCGCCGTCCGGGCCGGTCGCCGGGACCTGGAGGGAGGCGAGGTCGGCGAGGCCCCGTGCGCAGGCCGCCGCCAGTTCGGGCCAGCCCGTCGGGAAGGGCACACCCTCCACGAACTCGCCCTCGAGAGCCAGGAGTTGTTCGTTCAGTGCGGCTGGGGACGTCGGTACGCGCAGGGTCCGCCGGTCGCCGTGCGGGCGGGCCATCACCCGCAGCGTCAGCTCCGCCGTGCCGTGCGGGTCCAGGTCGAGGGTCCATACGAGGCGCCGGGCGCCGGTGCCGGTCTCCTCGACGCCGTCCGGTGCGGGCTCCGCCGTCACCGTCGTGACGGACCGCCATTCACCGCGCTGGTAGCTGAACTCCACGCCGTCGTCGAGGACCTGGCGGGAGCGGGTGGCGCCGATCTTGGTGTAGGTGCGGTAGTCGGAGCGCAGCTCGAACTGGTCCGTGAAGTCCGCGTCCGCCGTGACCGCGAGGCGGACCGTGGTGGCGGTCGGGCGGTTGCTGGTGATGCGGAGGGATTCGACGAACGCGCCGTCGCCCACCGCCTGTTCGCGGAAGATCGTGTACGCGGGCGGTTCCTGCCGTCCGCCGCGCGGGACGAGGACACAGCGGGCCGTGTCCCCGTCCGCGACCGGCGTGAGCGACTCCGGTACCGCGCCGTCGACCGTCAGTTGCCAACGGCTCAGATGACGGGCGTCGCGCACGAACAACCCGGCCGGGGAGCCGGTTCCCCGGGCCCCGACGATGATGTCCCCGCCGTCGCCCACGGCCGCGAACGTCCCGCCGCGCACGAGCAGATGATGCCGTTCCGTCATGCCCGGTCCCCTCCCTTGTCACTCATGTCGAACGTGCCGATGCCCGTGGGGGACACGCCGTGTCCGGGGCGCGAATGGAGCAGATCCAGCGCGAGGGCGGCGGTCCAGCCGAAGCCGAGTGCTCCGCAGGCCTCGCCGGTGTGCGGGTCGACGTACTCCGCGAATCCGGAGGCGTCGGCCAGGTCGAGGACGGACTCCCGCAGGTCGTCGGCGCGCTCCTGCTCGCCGTGGGTGCGCAGCCCGCGCTCCAGCAGCCAGCTCGTGTTGAACCAGGCCGGTCCCCGCCAGTACCGGTGCGGATCGAAGGCCTCGCCGAGGAGGTCGTAGGACGGGGGCAGCCGGGTCGTGTCACCGAGCCCGAAGTGCGGGCCGTGGAGGGTGGCGACGAGCGTACGCACGACGTCGCGGGGGAGGCCGGGAAGGAGGAGCGGGATCAGTCCGGAGACGCTGCGCTCGGGGATCAGGGTGCCGGTGGGCGGCCGGTGGTGCGGGGCGGGGGCGCCGTAGCCGTCCCCGCGCAGGTCGCGGCAGAGGAACATGCCGCTCGGCCCGTCCCACAGGCGTTCCACCAGGGCCGCCGTCAGCCGCTCCGCGCGGGCGTGCCGTGCCGTGCCCGCCGCTCCCAGCTCCGCGGCGATCCGGGCCAGGGCGTGCTCGGAGGCGATGAGCAGGGCGTTGAACGCCGGGTCCTCCACGGCGAAGCCGCCGCCGCCGTCGTCGTCGTAGCCGGCGTCCCGGTAGTCCGTCGCCAGGCGTACGTACCGGCCGTAGTCCAGGTCCGTCGGGCGGTCCTCGGGGGCGCCGTGGGTGAGGTCGGCGCGGCGGAAGGAGCGGGACGGGGCGGGGATGATCCGGGCGAGCGGGGCGTCCCAGCAGGGGCTGTTGTCCATACCCTGTTCCCAGGGGTGGACGACCGACGCGAGGCCGGCCCCGCCCAGGTCGCGGCGGTGCAGCAGATAGCGGTGCCAGGCGGCCAGGCGCGGGTAGACCCGGGTGAGGAAGCCGCGGGCGCGGGACAGGCCCGGGTCGGCGCGGTGCACCAGCCAGGCCGCCAGCGCGTGCACCGGTGGCTGCACGATGCCGGAGGTCTGTACGGTGCGCGGGGCGCCCGCAGCGCGCCCCGCGGTCGAGGAGCGCCAGAAGTCGGGGCTCGGGAAGTAGGCGTCGAGCGGGACGGAGGGGTTGAAGACGATGTGCGGGATACGTCCGTCCGCCCACTGCGCGGCCAGCAGCGTCTCCAGCTCCGTCTGGGCCCGTAACGGCGACAGGTGCCGCAGGCCGATCGCGATGAACGCCGAGTCCCAGGACCACTGGTGCGGATACAGACTGCGCGAGGGGACGGTGGAGGCGCCCGTCCAGTTCTCCTCCAGCACCCGGGCGGCCCTGACGTGCAGCGAGCCCGGGACGGGCGGCGGATCGTATGCAACGGGATGCTGTTCGCCGCGGCTGGTGAGTTGGGCAGTGCGATCCACTCGGGGCTCCCCGAAAGACGTACGGCCGACCGGTTCGGTCTGGGCTACCGTAGAGTTACGTCTATTTAACACGCAAAACTCACTATGTAATGCACGCTGGAGAAGCACAAGGGGGTGCGCATGACGGGACGCGGCCAGGCCAGCTCCGGAGATCTGCTCGAACTGGTACGAAGCGGACGCGCGACCACGCGTGGAGCCCTCCAGCAGGTCACCGGTCTGTCCCGGGCCACCGTCGGTCAGCGCCTCGACCGTCTCTTCCGCGCGGGCTGGCTGCGCGAGGGCGCCGGCGGTCCCGTCGACTCGCCCCTGGGCGGCCGGCCCTCCATCACCCTTGAGTTCGACGACGAGCACGCCGTCGTCCTCGCCGCCGACCTCGACACCCGGCACGCGCGCGCCGCCGTCCTGACCCTGACCGGCGAGATCCTCGCCGAGCACGCGGACACGCTCGTCGTGGAGGACGGGCCGGACGTCGTCCTCGGAGCGCTCGGGCGGTGGTTCGGGGAACTGCTGGAGAAGGCCGGGCGGCCGGCCCGGGCCGTGTGCGGGATCGGGCTCGCTGTGCCGGGGCCGGTCGACAGCGAGACCGGACGGGTCGTCCAGCCGCCGATCATGCCCGGCTGGGACGGTTACGACATACGGGGCCGCCTGGCCCGGGCCTTCACCGAGCAGACGGGCGCCGGGCCGGTGCCGGTCCTGGTGGACAACGACGCGAATCTGATGGCGTACGGCGAACAGCGCACGGGCTACCCCGGCTGCTCGGCCTTCGTGCTGGTCAAGGTGTCCACCGGCATCGGCGCGGGCGTGGTGGTCGACGGCTCGGTCTACCGGGGGATCGACGGGGGCGCCGGGGACATCGGGCACATCCGCGTGGGCGTCGACGCGCTGTGCCGGTGCGGGTCGTACGGCTGTCTCGCCGCCGTCGCCAGTGGCGGCGCCGTGGCCGGGCGGCTGGCGGAGGCGGGAATTCCGGCGGCCTCCGGCTCGGACGTACGGGATCTGCTGGCGGCCGGGCATCCGGAGGCGTCCCGGCTGGCGCGGGAGGCCGGGCGGCTGGTGGGGGACGTGCTGGCGACCGTCGTCACGCTGCTCAATCCGGGGGTGCTGATGATCGCCGGAGATCTGGCCGGAACCGCCTTCCTGACCGGGGTGCGGGAGCTGCTGTACCAGCGGGCGCTGCCCCGCTCCACGGCCCACCTGGATGTCCTCACCTCACGGCTCGGTGAGCGGGCGGGGCTGGTGGGGGCCGGGGCGCTCGTCGTGGAGCATCTCTACGCGCCGGAGCGGGTGGAGGAACGGCTGCTCGCGCTGGGGGTGTAAAGCGTCCGCATGGTGAAATCCGGTCCTCTGTGGGAGCGTGATTCTCGCCACCCTTGATAAGGGCTCCGCTCAGATGAGCGGATCTTGAGCGGCTGCACTTCCTCAAGGGGTGGCACTGGGTGCCACCCTCCGATCGTTCATCGATCGAAATCAGATGTCGCAGTCAGCCGCTCATCTGAGCGTAAAACCGCACCGGTGGGCAGTGATGCCTTCAGGAAGTGAAAACATAAGCGCTTGGTTGCTTGCCGTCCCTTGACTTTCGATCCGCTGGCGGAGGGATGGTTACGGGCGCATGACGCGCGAGTAGACGTATCCAGACACCTTCGATCTGGGTATGTTCCTGGCCGTCAGGGCAGCCACCGCGTCCTCGAGGAGTCGAGACCCGTGTCGGAAAACAAAGAACCCCACGTAGCCAAGTTCGTTTACGACTTCACCGAGGGAAACAAGGACCTCAAGGACCTCCTGGGTGGCAAGGGCGCGAACCTCGCCGAGATGACCAACCTGGGACTCCCCGTTCCCCCGGGCTTCACCATCACGACGGAAGCCTGCAAGGTCTACCTCGACAGCGGCGAGGAGCCCGCGGCACTGCGTGACGAGGTGAGTGCGCACCTCGACGCGCTGGAGTCCCGGATGGGCAAGAAGCTCGGCCAGCCGGACAACCCCCTGCTGGTCTCCGTCCGCTCCGGCGCCAAGTTCTCCATGCCCGGCATGATGGACACGGTCCTGAACATCGGTCTCTCCGACAAGTCCGTGAAGGGCCTCGCCGAGCAGGCCGGCGACGAGCGGTTCGCCTGGGACTCCTACCGCCGCCTCATCCAGATGTTCGGCAAGACCGTCCTCGGCGTCGACGGCGACCTCTTCGAGGAGGCCCTCGACCAGGCCAAGGAGGCCAAGAAGGTCACGGTCGACACCGAGCTGGAGGCCGCGGACCTGAAGAAGCTGGTCGCCACCTTCAAGAAGATCGTCAAGAGGGAGGCCGGCCGGGACTTCCCGCAGGACCCGCGCGAGCAGATGGACCTCGCCATCCACGCGGTCTTCGACTCCTGGAACACCGACCGCGCCAAGCTCTACCGCCGTCAGGAGCGCATCCCGCACGACCTCGGCACCGCCGTCAACGTCTGTTCGATGGTCTTCGGCAACCTGGGCCCGGACTCCGGCACGGGCGTCGCCTTCACCCGCGACCCCGCCTCCGGCCACCAGGGCGTCTACGGCGACTACCTGCAGAACGCGCAGGGCGAGGACGTGGTCGCGGGCATCCGCAACACCGTGCCGCTCGCGGAGCTGGAGCGGATCGACAAGCAGTCGTACGACCGGCTGATGCAGATCATGGAGACCCTGGAGAACCACTACAAGGATCTCTGCGACATCGAGTTCACCATCGAGCGCGGCCAGCTGTGGATGCTCCAGACCCGCGTCGGCAAGCGCACGGCGGGCGCCGCCTTCCGGATCGCGACCCAGCTGGTCGACCAGGGCCTGATCGACGAGACCGAGGCGCTGCAGCGCGTGACGGGCGCCCAGCTCGCGCAGCTGATGTTCCCGCGGTTCGACGAGCACGCGAAGACCGAGATGGTCGGCCGGGGCATCGCGGCCTCGCCGGGCGCGGCGGTCGGCAAGGCGGTCTTCGACTCGTACACCGCCGTGAAGTGGTCGCGCTCGGGCGAGAAGGTCATCCTGGTGCGCCGGGAGACCAACCCCGACGACCTCGACGGCATGATCGCGGCCGAGGGCATCCTGACCTCCCGGGGCGGCAAGACCTCCCACGCGGCCGTCGTCGCGCGCGGCATGGGCAAGACCTGTGTGTGCGGCGCGGAGGAGCTCGAGGTCGACACCAAGCGGCGCCGGATGACCGTGCCGGGCGGGCGGGTCGTCGAGGAGGGCGACGTCATCTCCATCGACGGCTCCAGCGGCAAGGTCTACCTGGGCGAGGTCCCGGTGGTCCCCTCCCCGGTCGTGGAGTACTTCGAGGGCCGTATGCACGCCGGCGCCCAGGACGCCGACGAGCTGGTCGAGGCCGTGCACCGGATCATGGCCTTCGCCGACCGCAAGCGCCGTCTGCGGGTACGGGCCAACGCGGACAACGCCGAGGACGCGCTGCGCGCCCGACGCTTCGGCGCGCAGGGCATCGGACTGTGCCGCACCGAGCACATGTTCCTGGGCGAGCGCCGCGAGATGGTCGAGAAGCTGATCCTCGCCGACACCCAGGACGAGCGCGAGGCCGCGCTGGCGGAACTGCTGCCGCTGCAGAAGAAGGACTTCGTCGAGCTGTTCTCGGCGATGGACGGTCTGCCGGTGACGGTACGGCTGCTCGACCCGCCGCTGCACGAGTTCCTGCCGGACATCACCGAGCTCTCGGTCCGGGTGGCGCTGGCGGAGTCCCGCCAGGAGTCCCACGAGAACGACCTGCGCCTGCTCCAGGCGGTCCACCGTCTGCACGAGCAGAACCCGATGCTGGGCCTGCGCGGGGTACGCCTCGGCCTGGTCATCCCGGGCCTGTTCACCATGCAGGTCCGCGCGATCGCGGAGGCGGCGGCGGAGCGCAAGAACGCCAAGGGCGACCCGCGTGCCGAGATCATGATCCCGCTCGTCGGCACCGTCCAGGAGCTGGAGATCGTCCGCGACGAGGCCGACCAGGTCATCGCGGAGGTCGAGGCGGCGACGGGCACGCAGCTCAAGCTCGCCATCGGCACGATGATCGAGCTTCCGCGCGCCGCCCTCACCGCCGGGCAGATCGCCGAGGCGGCGGAGTTCTTCAGCTTCGGCACGAACGACCTGACCCAGACGGTGTGGGGCTTCAGCCGCGACGACGTCGAGGCCTCCTTCTTCACGGCCTACCTGGAGAAGGGCATCTTCGGTGTCTCCCCCTTCGAGACGATCGACAAGGACGGCGTCGGCTCCCTGGTGAAGGCGGCGGCGACGGCGGGCCGCGAGACCCGCCCCGACCTCAAGCTCGGCGTCTGCGGCGAGCACGGCGGCGACCCGGAGTCCGTCCACTTCTTCCACGAGGTGGGCCTGGACTACGTCTCCTGCTCCCCGTTCCGCATCCCGGTCGCCCGCCTGGAGGCGGGCCGCGCGGCGACGAACTCGCAGGGCAGCGACCACCGCTAGACCGTACGACCCCACCGACCCCGGAACCGCCACCCGTCCCCGACCCTCAACACCGATGGGCAACGGTTCCGGACCACCAGGAGGGCGGCACCCTGTGCGGGGGTGCCGCTCTCTCGTGCATCATCTGCGGCGACTGTCAAGCTAAGGCGCTGAACAGGGAAAATAGCGTTTGCTGGCGTTGGTTGCGGTTGAAGTCGCGCGAGGGCGCTGTGCCCTCGTTGTGCCCTGGGGTATGGCTAGGGCGTGTCACGGGCCGCCACCACAGAGGCCCCGGCCCTCAGCATCCTGAGCTGTCGCTGAAGTGTCGGCAGTATCGGCGTTGGTCACTTTGAGCGCCCTTCCCGCAGTCCCAGTGCGGCCCCCGGGAGGGCGCTCGTGTTTCCGTCGCACCTGGGGTGCACCCGGGCGGCGACTCCCACACGCGTGCTCTTTGAAGGCGCCAGGTTCGGGGGATCGGCTGCGCCGCGTGCCACGGTCTCGTAGGCTGCTTCCCTGGCCGCAAAGTCTGGTGGGGGATTCGATGGATGCTGCTGCTCTGGCGCTCGTTACGACGAGTGCCAATTCTCTTGTCTCACTGATGACGAGTGAAGTCTGGGAACAGGTCAAGGGTGGCGTAGCGGCCCTCTTCCGGCGTGGCCGCACGGGCGGGGATGGACCTATCGAAGATGAACTCGAAGAGTCGGCACGGGAGCTCAGGGCATCGCTGGAAAGCGGCGACCAAGACACGCAAGATGAACTACGTCAACAATGGCGCGGCAAATTGAGGCGCCTCATTCGAGACGAGCCGGAGTTGATTGCCGAGTTGCAATCGCTCCTGAGCGAGTGGTCTTCTCTGGACTCAGCCAAAGAGGGAATCGTCCGTAGCATCCATCAAACCGCCACCGCTCGTGACGGTGGCCGTGTCTATCAGCAGGGCACCGGAACGCAGAATAATTACTAGGACGGTCTAAAGTGGACCATCTTGAGCACGCCGTCCATCGTGATTTCTTCTCAGGTCGCGCCCAAAAGCAAGGCAGGGTTTATCAGCAGCAGTCGGGCGTCCAAATCAATGCAGATTCGTTCATTCTCGCCAATCTGGCAGAGTCTGCTGATGCCGCACAGGTACCTCTTCCTTTTACGGCTGCCCGAGTCGCTGAAGTGACAGCGACTGAGCTGGGTGTGCACCATGCAGCTACTGACGTTGAAGGTGACTTGCCTCCCTATGTGGTGCGCCAGATTGACTCAGAGCTGCGCGCTAGGATAAGTCGGATTCCCCGGACCGGGGAACCGATTCTCATCGTAGGAGACTCCACGGCTGGCAAGACAAGGGCTGCCTTTGAAGCGCTCAAAGAATGCTTCAGTGAGCACAGCGTTTTTGCCCCCTTCGATGGCCAGGATCTCGTCTCTTCCCTCCCTGCGCTGATTGAGCATAAAGAGACTTGTGTCCTTTGGCTCGATAATCTTGAGCGCTATATTGGCCCGCAAGGACTCACTCCGCAGGTACTGGGCCTACTGCGAAGAGCTCGTATCCCGATCCTGTCAACAATGCGGGCAGAGCAGTACCGGCAGTTCATCCCCTCCATTACCTTGCATACTTCGGCCGCCAACGATGAAAGCAATAATCTCGGGCGACGGATCTTGGAGCAGATAAATGTAATGGTGTTGCCACGGCTGTGGGTTCCTGAAGAAATTGAGCGAGCTCGGCAGGTGGAGGATATCCGGGTCCAGGGAGCCGTCGCATTCAGCACCCATTATGGTGTAGCCGAGTATCTCGCTGCTGGTCCGCGACTATATCAAGAGTGGATCTTGGCTTGGGGGCCCGGAATTAATCCACGTGGTGCAGCACTTGTAGCAGCTGCTGTTGACTGCGTGAGAGCAGGCATCACCCAATCAGTAACTCGCGATCTCCTTGTGAGCATGCACGAGACCTACCTCGCGCGCGTAGGTGGGGCGGCCTCGCGCCCCGAGACGATCGAAGAGGCCTTCGAATGGGCTACATGCCTACGGTTTGGCGTCACGAGTCTACTTATGCCTGCGACGGAACATCCGGGGCGATTCAAGGTGTTCGACTACCTTGCGGATGAGTTTATGCGCTCCAATTCCAGTCAACCAATCCCGAGCGAGTCGTGGCGGATTATCCTAGAATTCGCTAAGGAGGAGAAGGCGACGTATCTGGTTGGCCTGGCTGCTGAGACTAACGGTGAAACTGAAATCGCCGAAGAGGCGTGGAGGGAAAGTGCCAACCGAGGCTCAGGGAGGGCTCTTTTGCATCTCGGTCTACTGTATATCAATACTGACCGAGAAAATGAGGCCGTAGAGGCTTGGATCAAGGCTGCAGAGACCGGGGAGACTTCGGCCTACGCGCCCCTGGGTATCTGGTATCGCACCGGCGGTGACACTGATAAAGCTGTGGAGCTTTTCAGGAAGGGTGCCGAGAGTGGCGATACTTTTGCCATTCGTGGACTTGCCGAGTCCCTGGACACTGCAGACGAGGCGGAGCAGTGGTTGACCATGTTGGTGGAAATGGAGGATGAAGCCGAAGATCGATACAACCTTGCCGTTTACTACTACAAGACCGGCCGTAAGGACTTGGCTCTAGAAAATTATCGCCAGGCGGCTGAAGAGGGCGTCGTTCCGGCCATGAATAATTACGGGACGATGATTGCTGACGATGATCCTGAGGAAGGTGAAAGATGGTTCCGAGCGGCTCACGAAAGAGGGTCCCATTACGGGACTACCAACCTCGCCATGGCTTTGGCGGAGCGCGGCGAAAGCGCGGAGGCCGAAGCCCTTATTAGGGAGGCGAATAAATCTGGATACTACGGGGCTAACTCTATTCTCGGCGCTCTTTACCTAAAGCAAGGGAAGGGTGATCAGGCCAAGGCTGCTTGGATCCTTGGGGCGGAAAGCAATGATGAGTGGTCAATTTACAATCTTGCCCTCTATTTCGAAAGGGAAGGGCTTCGTGACAGGGCCGCAGAATTGTATCGGAGAATCGCTGATTTCAACGATGATGCGGCCGAAAATCTTGGCTTCATGCTGGCCAAGCAAGGGTACGCCGATGAAGCTATGCAACTTTTGGAGCGCGTGAAGGGGCAAATTACGCCTCAGGGCCGTTGCGCCCTAGGGTGTGTGTTTTATCGCACCCATGCTCGAGAACTTGCAAAGACTTGGTTTGCGGCCGCGCTGGATGGCGAACACGCTCACGCTGGATGCTGGCTTGGGGAGATGGCATTTCAGGACGCACTCTTTGAGGATGCTGAGCGATATTTCCGTGCGTCATTCAACGGTGGTCACCGTCACGCAGCCGAAAGAGCATCCCAAATGATGCTCGCACGCGGTAAGGGTAAGGAGGCAGCCCACTGGTTGCGGCTCTCCAAGGGGCTTCCTCCGGTGCCTGCTAAACGTGTTCAAGGAGCCAGAAGGCGGCGCGGTAAGAAGAAGAAATAGCCCCCTTGATTTCGAGGCTATGGTCTAGATCGGTGGGGTGGCTTTGTGGTAAGTGATCACGGCCCCTAGTTTTCCGGCGCATCGGGCAGTCCCTGGACCTCCTGGTAAGCACGACGTGCGCGTAGCGCGCCGCCGGGCGCGGCCAGCCGAGGCGGAGACAAGGAGGCAGGCCGCGCCGCAGAGTAGGCGCGCGCCCGCGCCGTGCGCGGGCCTTGATTTGCAGAGAAGTTCAGGGAGAGGCTTCCATGGCCGCGATCACAGCCGCAGTGTCGCCCTCGTAGAGGAGATGCGGTTCGTCTGCATTAGGCGGGATGAACCGCTTTCGGTACCGCTGAAGGTCGCTCTCTGAGAAGTAGATCGAGTTCGGGTCGTTCGCGTGGAACTCGTTACGCTTGCTGATTCTCGCCCATAGTTCATCGTGGCTGGCTGCGAGATAGACCAGTACCGGCGTGGCGCCGGCGTCGGTGGCGATCGCTTGCCATTTAGCCCGATCCTCCGGGGTCCAAAAGCCGTGGTCGACGACGACATCGTGTCCGGCCTTGAGCTGGTCCGTGAGTTCAGCCGCTACGTCTTCGAGCACCGGCCGCTCAAGAGTGGGGAATGTTCCTCGCGGGAAGTCCACGCCGTAGACCCCGTGCCTGCGGTACATCTCTTCATCCGGGCACAGACGAATGAACCCGCGATCCGTGAGGGCGCGGGAAAGCGTGGTCTTGCCGGAGCCTGGGAGTCCGGCCATCAGGACGCAGAACGGTGGGCGTGGGGACATCGGTCTCGTCAGAGTCTGGGAGATGGCGGTCATCTCCGCTTCGGCTTCCGGGGTGAGCAAGCCGTCGCGGCGAGCGGCGAGCAGGGTGCCCATGCGGTCTTCGAGCACGCTCATAAGGGTGTCATCCATGGTCGTCACTACGAAACCTCCGACTCCGTCCGCCACGTGCGACCAGGACCTCCGAGGTCGACACCGTACTCCACGACGTCGCCCTCGCTGTTGATGAACTTGGCCGTCATCACGACCACGGGCTCTGCTGGCGGGTTCTCGGGGTCTAGCTCCAAGAGCCGTGCGTCTTCTGTCGTCAACAGGCGTGCTGAGGCGGAGTCGATCCGGTGGGTGATCGGGAGACCGGTTGCCTCGGCAATGAGTTGGAGTGAGGTTCCTCCGGTCAGTCGCTCGCTGTCCGCCAGCTGGTGGATCAGCTTCCCGTACTGAGGCGGAATCCAAGACGTGCTGTGCGCGACGATGCCGTGCCGGTCTCGGTACACCCGGCGTCGGCGGATGACGTCTGACCGTGGTTCGATGCCCAGGGCCTGGGCGACCTCCGGAGGCGCGGGTACTACTGCGGCCTCATGCGAGTCGGACCTTTCGCCTGATCCCCAACTGGATCCGGTACGGCGCCCTCGGTCCTGTCGCTGAGACCCCGAGGACATGGGGGCGGGTTGGTCAAGGACTTCCGTCCCGATCCCGTGGATGCCCCGCACTAGGCCCTCGTTGCGCAGCTTGCGCAAAGCCTTCTCAGCCGTTGCGGTGCTGACGCTCCACTCCTCCGCGAGGTTCTTGATGCTCGGCAGCAGTGATCCCGGCGGTAGCTGGCCGGACGCGATCAGCTCCGAGTAGTGGGCGGCAATCTTTGCGTACGGCGCTCGATTGTCGGCCTGACCAGCCATTTCGCCAGCTCCCTTGTCTCTAGTTCCCTGCGGTTCCCTAGCTTACCGCTTGACACCGCAGGGAACCCTAGGGAACCCTAGGGATGTGCCCGTCGGTCGGGTCGGTGACAGAAGGTCACCGCGCCCCGGTGTGCCCGCGGTCAACGCGGGTGTGCCGGTCCGGAACGGCACTAGCGCTCGGAGGAAAGCCCCGCCGGGGTCAGTACGAAGACAGCGTCCGTTGATTGAGAATTCAATAGGGCTTCAATTTGGCGGGGGCCTTGAGTCCCCGTCCCCGCAACGGCCCGGGTGATGGCCGTCGGCGGCCACTTCGCGGCGGGTGAACCTGTCCCGCCCTGCGTGCCGGCTCTGGAGGAACACCGCGGGGATCATCCCTTCATTTCTGGAGGTCACCCCCGCGTGTGCCACCTGGTACGCGCCGCCCTGCTGGCGTCAGAGCAGTGATGATGACGCACCCGATTCCCCGGCTCGGGATCGGTGCTCCGTGGCAACGGCGCATCGGTGAAGCCCGGTCTCGCTTCCTTCTGGCTTCGCAGTGTCGATCGCTGCGGCCGGTTGCCTCCTCTGCCCGTCCGGTCCGCGCCTGTGTGCGGTGTCCGTACGGGCGGGGCGTGGGGAGCCGCGAGAGCTCCAGACCTCGACCTCACAGGAGTCCTGATGGGCCTGTTCCGTGCCAAGCACGTCACGCGGGTTGAGCAGACCAGTGCCGAGTGGTGGACGTTCTACTGCTCGTGCGGCCGCGTCTACGGCAAGGGCAAGTCCCGTGCCGAGGCGCAGCGCAAGGCCACCGGGCACGCCAACGCGTCCAACCGCTGACCAGTCATCCAACGGCGCGCACCCACCGGAGCGGCAACTCCGGTGGGTGCTTCGGGCCGTTTCACCTACCAGGGAGACCACGACCCAATGAGCAACATCGTCACTGTTCAGGACGCTGTTACCGCGTTCGCCGACTTCATGGAGCCGACGGACGCTGAGCTGGACGCGATCGAGCAGGAGATGCCCGCGATTCTCGCGGAGGTCGACCTGCTCGACGCGCAGATCATCACCCTCGACCGCATCCCGAGCGAGCTGGACGCCCGGCGTATCCGCCGCGCCCACCGCCGGGTACTCGCCGAGCGGCGCACGCTGGCCAACCGCACCTCCGGCGCGACGGGTGGTGCGGCATGAGCGCCACCGATGCGAAGCTTGCCGCCGCGCATGCGGAGGTGAAGGCGGAGATCGCCCGCACCGACAGCAAGACCGCGCTGCTGCTGGCGTTCGTCGGCGCGGTGCTGGCCGGTGCCTGGTCGCTCGCCCGCGACCTGCCCCACCCCCTCGCCGCCGCGATCGTCGGCGGCGCCGGAATGGTGCTGCTGGTGGCGGCGGCCGGTCTGCTGCTGCGCTCGGTCCGCCCCAACCTGCGCGGGCGGCACGGCTTCCCGCTGTGGGCCACCCTCACGGCCGACGAGGTCACCGACACCGTCAA
The DNA here is from genome assembly GCF_053593695.1 of Streptomyces sp. NPDC002144. NCBI lineage: Bacteria > Bacillati > Actinomycetota > Actinomycetes > Kitasatosporales > Streptomycetaceae > Streptomyces > Streptomyces sp. NPDC002144. Next base: position 87,901 of record NZ_JBSFDB010000011.1, on the reverse strand, counting down.
CGGCGGCGACCTCGCCGCTGACGTCGCCGGTCTGTCCCGCCTCGCGGTCGCCAAGTTCACCCTGCTGCGCCGCGCCGTCGACCTCACCTGCACGGGCGGCGCCCTGCTCATCCTCGCCCTCCTGCTCACCGCCGGGGGTGCGTGATGAGCGCTCGCAACGGCAAGACCGTGCTGCCCGCCGTGGCGATGACCGGGGTGTCCATGGTGCTGACCCTGGCCGTGGTCGTGATGTGGCTGGGCACGGCCGTGCCGTGGCCGGTCGCGCTGGTCGTCGGCCTCGGTATCGACGGAGGGTGGCTGGCCACCCTCGCCTACGAACGCCGCCTGGCCGCGCAGGGCGACCACAGCCGCATCGTGACCGCCGTGGGCTGGTGCTTCGGCCTCATCGCCGCCGGCGTCCTCGTGGCGCATGCACTGACCGCTGAGGCGTCCGCCGCCGCGTGGCTGGCGGTGGCGTGGCTGCCGATCGCCGCGAAGGCGCTGTGGCTGGTGCATGGGCTGTGGGAGCGGACCGCGCTCACCCCCCTCGCCCTGGACGCCATCCGCGGTATTCAGCAGGAGGCACGGGACGAGGCGGCCGTGGCCCGGGCCCGGCTGCGGGCGGAAGCCTCTACCGAGGAGACGAGGCTTGCGGCGGTCACCGCCGCTGGCGCCCGTGTCGCTCGCGTTCAGGCCAAGACTGCGAAGACGCTTGCCGGGGCCTGGTCGACGCTGGAGACGGCCCGGCAGGGTGAGGGCACCGGGCGGGCGCTGACCAGCGTGACCGGCCCGGTCACGCAGGAGGTCACGGCCCGCTGGGAACTGCCCGTGTGGGGCCCGGTCCAGCCGATCGCCGCGCCCGCGCTGGAGTCCGGTCCGGCGCTGAGCGACGCGGAGCTTGACGCGCTGGTGGAGGAGATCCGCACCAGCGAGACCCCCGCGCTGTCGTACCGGGTGATGGCCAAGCGCTTCCGCGCGGCCGGTCACGCCGCCTCCGAGACCCGCCTGCGGGCGGCCTGGAACCGCGTTGTCGGAGCGGCCTGATGTCCGCGGCGTGGGGCAAGTGCTTCGACCCGACCGGCGCCCGCTACGGCGTCCCCACCTACCCCTGGAAACTCGCCCCGGACGGACTGTGCACGCGCCGGCAGTTACGGGCCCAGGGGTTGCGTCCGGGCGGTCAGCCGATAGCGGCGCAGGTCATGCGGATCAACCGCCGCGCGGGCAGTCCGCGCGTCGCGTACCTGTACCGCGAGGACCTGGCCAAGCCCGTGCGGCCGATGACCTCGCGCAAGTGGGGCGCCCTCGCGCTGGCGATGCTCGCCCGCCGCACCTGCCCGAAGTGCCAGATCACCTACGCGTACTGCCTGCCGCGCTCGCTCGGCATGTGCGTGCTGTGCGCCTTTCCCGACACCCCGCCCTGTGAGTCTGGCCTGGGAGGTCAGCAGTGAAGCCGAACCTCAGCGAGACCCGCCATGACGACGCCGAACGCACCGGGTGGCTGCTGGACGCCGCCGATATCGCGTTCGCGTTCGAGCCGGTCAACGACATCGCCGCTGACTTCGAGGCCGTGGTGATGGAGGGCCTGCTCACCGACCGGGCCGTCCCGGTCTACCCGCCCGCCGGCCACTCCTACCCGCGGAAGGACTGAGTCATGGGCAAGCCGAACACCCGTCGCCTGGACAAGGAGATCCGGGCGACGGAACGCAAGATCGAAGCGGTGCAGAACCAGGAGATGTGGCCGCTGACCGGCGCCGAACGCCGCAAGGTCATGGGCGCCCTGGTCGGCGGTGGCTACCGGGTCGCGCGGGGCAAGGACAGCGGGCGCGCGGAACGGGCGTTGGAGCAGGTGTGGACGGCCGTGAACATGCGGCTGACCGCTGAACTGACGGCGTTGCAGATGGAGCGTCAGCGGCTCATCACCGAGGCCGCCAAGGACAAGGCGGCCGACGCCGCCAAGAAGTCGTCGGGGTGGTGGTGAGCATGGCCAACCGGCCAACGCCGCCGGGTGAGTGCCCGCAGTGCTGGCAGCACGCCCACGACCCGCGCATTCACCGCAGGCTCCGCCTCCGGCAGGACTGTCCGCAGTGCGTCGACCACATGGTCAACGGCCGCCCCACCCTCGTGCCCAAGCAGGCGAAGTGACGGGGAGCATGGACCACCAGCGCTGCCCCGCCGCCCATCCGGAAGACCCGACGCCGTGTGTGGGTCCGGTGGTGGTGACCGTGCTGGACGCGGCGGGCGCCGGCGCGAACGGGTGCGAGCACCACGCTGCCCGCCTCCTGGCCTCCCTCGAAGGGGGCCGCGTCTACGCCCTCCCGGACGCCCCGGAGGGTGTCGCGATCCGTGTCTTCACCGCTGCCGCGGGGATCCGCCCGTTCTGCTGGGTCGACGGCCCGCGCACCGCGCCCTCCCAGCTCAGCGCCATCGAGAACCAGGCCCGCCAGGGCCGCTGATCTGCCCCGGGGTGGCCGTCCTGCCACCGGCCCCGGCCACCCCGCCACTTCCCCTCAACTCCCGCCCCCCTCGGGGTAGTCAGGAGCACTTCCCGTATGTCCGAGAACGTCGTTCACCTGCACAAGAACACCGAACCGGCTGCCGACGAGGCGGCCGTGACCCGGCTGACCGTGGTCCCCGAGCCCGCCCCGGTCAAGCCCACGCCGCTGTGGGTTCGCTCCGGCCGCGCCCTCCGGCACGCGGTCACCCACGAGACCACGAAGACCACGGCGCGCGCCGTGGCCCGGCATGGCCTCTACACGCTCAACGGGGGCCGGATCGTAGCCCGTCGCACCTGGGACGGCCGTACCGGCGCCCGCTACGAGCGCATGCTGCGGGCGGCCGAAGCGGCCGGGAACTACGAGGTCGCCGAAGAGTGGGAGGAGCGGTTGCAGCGCTTCCGCGAGGCTCGTCACCGCCGCCGGATGGACCTGCTGCACTCGCCGCTGGACGCGGCCAAGGGTGTCGGGGTCACGGCGGGCATGGGCGTGGGCACGCTGGTCGCGCTGGGGGTGGTGCTGGCCATCGCCAACCACGACGCCCGTGAGGTCATCACCCCGCTGCAGGCCACGATCGAGTTCATCGCCGCCCTGATCCGGATCGTGCAGATCGTCTGGCCCTACGCCACCATCCTGGGCCCGCTGGTCGCGCTGCTGGGCATGTGGGCGGTGGGCAGCAAGCAGCAGGCCGCCCCCGCGTGGGCCCTGCCCGCCAACGTCCGTAGCGGTGAGGGTGAGCCGATCACCCCGTCCATCGTCGTCAAGGCCCTGCGCGACCTCGGCATCCCCGCCCTGCGCAAGGCGATTGCGGAGATGGGCGACGCCGGCGCCTCCATGCTCGGTCCGATCCGGATCGCCGGATGCGGTGTCGAGGTCGACGTCACCCTTCCCTCCGGAGTGGCCACGAACGAGATCCAGGCCAAGCGCCGCAAGCTCGCGGAGAACCTGACCCGGCACGAGCACGAGGTGTTCATCACCATCCCCGAGGCCGCGCGCACGGTGCGGCTGTGGATCGCCGACTCGGGCGCGCTGGACGAGCCGATCGGCCCGTCCCCGCTGGTCACCGACGAAACCCTGACCGCGAACTACAAGACCGGTAAGGCGCCGTGGGGTCAGGACCTGCGCGGCGACGCCGCCCTGATCAGCCTGTATCAGCGTCACCTGCTGGTCACGGGCCTGTCCAACCAGGGCAAGACCGCATCCCTGCGGGCGCTGGCCCTGTGGCTCGCCCTCGACAAGTCGGTGCAGTTCTGGATCGCCGACCTCAAGGGCATCGGCGACTGGGCCATGTTCGAGGGCATCGCCCAGGTGCTGATCGAGGGCCCCTCCGACGACCACGTCATCCAGGCGACCGAGATGGTTGAGGACGCGGTGGAGGAGATGAACCGGCGGATCGAGGAGCGCCGCCGTGACCCGAGCGTGGTATTCGATCCGCTGATCGTGCTGGTGGACGAGGCGCAGTTGGCGTTCATGTGCCCGGTCGTCGGCGACGACAAGCGCCCGTATGGCGGCTCCAAGGCCACCTCGCGGTACTTCATGGCCGTCCGTAAGATTCACAACCAGGGCCGTGCGGTGGATGTGCTGATGTGGCAGGGCACGCAGGACCCCACCGACCAGAACCTTCCCAAGCTGGTCCGCGAGGGTGCCCACACCCGCGCCTCCCTCGTGGTGGGCACCGAGTCTCAGGCGGAGATGGCGTTGGGTGCCAAGGCCGTCAACGCCGGCGCGGCCCCGCACCTGCTGCGTCAGGGCCTCGACAAGGGCACCCTCGTGGTCGCCTCCGACGGCATCGCCATCCCGGCGGGGCAGGCGTCCATCACGGTGCGCACCCACTTCATCGACGACGAGCCCGCCGCCGAGATCGCCGCCCGGGCCAAGGCCCTGCGCGACGGCGTCACCACCCTGCGCGCCATCGACCAGGGCGAGCAACGGGACGAGCTGGCCGACATCGCCGGGGTGCTCGGGGACGCGGAGCGGGTCCTGACCCGGGACGTCCTCAAGCGCCTGGACGGACTCAGCCACGACGCCTACGGCGACTGGACATTCACCGACCTCAAGCGCGTGCTGGAGGCCGTGGGCGTCGAGGCGTACAAGTCGCACGGCCTGATGAACATCCGCCGCGACGACGTGATGCGCGCCCTCACCGACCGCGACGCGGACGGTTCCGCTTCCGCCTCCTGACCCCGGGGAGGCACCCGCGCGCGCACCGGGGAGGCGGGGAGAACTCCCCAACCCCCTCCCCACCCCCGCCTCCCCGCCCTGATCAGCACAAACATCGTTTCAGGGAGGCGGGGAGGCACCCCAGGCCAACCCCCGAAAACCCCCTCACAGACGCCCCCACAAGGGGGTGTCTCCGCCTCCCCGAAGCCACTTCGGAAGGGATTCCACATGTACCCCGAGCCTGCCCGCCACACGCCCCGCGAAGGGGCCGTGGAAGTCCACCAGCCGACCCCGATACCGCCCACCGTCCACGCGCCGGCGCCGCTCGTTCCCGTCCAGCAGCACGCCGTGCCGACCGTGGCGAGCATCGTCCTGCCCGACGGCCGCGTCGTCACCGGCTACGCCCTCGACCCGGCCAAGCCCGAACCGGTCGCGGTCAAACCGCCGATCTCGCGTGCGGCGGTGAACGTCGCCCTCGGGGGCGTCGGGTTCCTCGCCGTGTGCGGCGGACTGCTGCTGCTCACCACGTTCATCACCGCGCTGACCGCGCTGGTCACCGAGCTCATCACGCTCGCTGCCGTGCTCTTCGGCGGCTACGTGGCCGTGCAGCTCTTCAAGCCCACCGGCCACAGCACGGGCGGCAACACGTTCCGCATCCGCAAAGCGATCTTCAAGCGCAACCACTTCCACGGCTGACAAGGAGCCAACAACCGTGATCCGTCTCCGCGTTCAGGCCAGCGGCTGGCCCCGCCGGACCCTGATCCTGACCGACACACCCCGCCCCAACTGCCCTGACTGTGACGGCGACGGCGGATTCGAGTACCCCTATGGCGACCACAACGGTGAGTACGCCGGCAGCAACTGGGAGCCCTGCCCCTGCTGGCACGAGACCTGGCGTTGGCGCCTGCTGCCCCTGCCGCGCCGACCCCGATGGCTGCGCCGCCACGACCACGTCCGCGACCCGTGGGACCCCGACGGCTACAGCAGCGAACCGCCCTTCTAGCGACGCCAAGGGCGACCCCCATTCCGCCAAGAACCCGAGGTCGCCCTTGTCTCCAGTCCTCAACAGACCTGTTGGAGGTCTCCCAGCATGACGCAACCCACCGACATCCGGCGAGTCGCGAGCGAGCATCTGCGCACCGCGCTACGTCTTGCGGCGGCCGGTGTCCCGCCCCTGCCGTTGCGGGCGAGGAAGCTGCCGTTCGGGAACTGCCCGGCCTGCGTGCGCAACGCGTGCGGTGGCCGGCCGAACATGAAAACCCCCGGACCCTGCGCCTGCCCGCTGCCGTGCCACGGCTGGGCCGCCGCCACCACCGACCCCCACGTCCTCACCTCCCCGGCCTGGACGCGGGCATGGCGGTACGCGGCGGCTGTCGCCTACCACCCCGGCGGCGCCGGGCTGACCGTGGTCGACCTCGACAACGCGGACGCCATCGCCTGGGCCCGCGAGACCCTGCCCGCGACCCGCACCGTGACCACCACCCGGGGTGAGCACTGGATCTACCGGGGCACCATGGCGTCCTCGAACGCGGTCCGGCCCGGCGTCGACATCAAGTCCCTTATGCAGTACGCCCGTTGGCTCGCATGGGGCGAGGGCGTCACGGCCCCCCTGCCGGACGCTGTCCGTGCTCTGGCAGTAAAGGAGGCGCCCTCCGCTCGCAGGGCGCCACAGACGCTCTCAGTGCCCCTGGGGGGCCACGGGGGCGAGTGTCGGCATCGCACGCCCACCTACCTCGAACGCGGCATCGCCATGGCGGAGCAGCGCATCACGGAGGCCCGCAGCGCCATCCACGCCACGGTCTACCGCACGTTCCTCGCGGTGCTGTCCGCGCACGGGCGGTGCGGCTGCCTCACCGACGCCCACATTGCCCGGCTGTTCACCGCCGCGCAGGCCAAGGGCGAAACCGTCCGGCACTGCACCGACGCGTGGACCAACGCCCGCACCGCACTGGGGATGTAGCCATGCCCGAGGATGACAAGAACCCCGCCCGCGAGATCATCACCGACTACGCACAGGCGCACTTCCGCTACTTCCGCACCGCCGACGGAACCGTCTACGCGCAGCGCAACGGCCACCCCGTGGCCCGCCCGATCCGCTCCCAGGGCACCACCGGCAGCCACCGCCAGGAACTCATGGTCGGACTGTTCAAGGACGGGCGCGGCGTGTTCAACGGCACCGCACTCAAGGAGGCACTCGACTTGATCGAAGCACTCGCCCTGACCGAGGACGTGCAGCCCGTGCATATCCGCGTGGCCCCCGGGTTCGACGGGGCGACGTGGCTGGACCTGGGACGCGACGACGGACAGTCGGTCCGTATCCACCCCACCGGGTGGGAGATCGCCGTACCGGACCCGCGTGAGGTGTCCTGGCGGCGCACCCAGCTCACCGGGGAACTGCCCCTGCCGGCCAAGGACACCAACGGCAAGGGAATCGACCTGCTGCTGAGGCTGTGCAACTTCGCCACGGCGGAGACCGAGTGCCTGGCCATCGCATGGCTCATCGGCTGCCTGGCACCGTCCGTGCCCGTCCCCGCCCCGTTCCTCACCGGCCCGCAGGGCGCGGGCAAATCCACCGGCGGGCGGATGCTCGTGCGGATCATCGAGGGCATGAGCGGTGACCTGCGCCGCGCCCCCAAGGATGAGGAGAACCTGATCACAGCGGTCGCGGCCGGATGGGTCACCGCCCTGGACAACCTCTCCCACATGACCCCGGAACTCTCGGACGCAATGTGCTGCATCGTCACCGGCGCCGAGAACGTCAAACGCGCCCTGTTCACCGACGGGGACGTCTTCCGCGTCGGCTACCGCCGCCCCCTGCTCATGACCGGCATCGACGTCGGCGTCATCCGCCCCGACCTCGCCGAACGGCTCCTGCCGCTGCGGTTGGAGCGGCCCCGGGTGCGGCGCACCGAGGATGAGCTGTGGACCGAGTACGCGCAGATCCTGCCCGTGGTGCTCGGCTCGCTCCTCGACCTCACCGTCAAGGTCCGCGCGGCCGAAGCGGAAACCCCCACCGACCTGCGCATGGCGGACTTCGCGCACCTGTGCGCGCAACTCGACGCGGCCACCGGCCTGGGCGCGCTCACCGCCTACCGGGCCAGCCTGGACGACCTCAACGACGACGTAATCGAGGGCGACCTGTTGGCACAGACCGTCCTCCAGTACGCCGACACCCTCGAACCGGGCACGGACCAGCGGATGACCTCCACCGAGTGGCTGCACTGCCTCACCCGCCTCTACACCGGCGAGGACTACCGGCCCCTGCCCAAAGGGTGGCCGACCACGGGAAAGGTGCTCTCCGACCGGCTCAAGCGGCTACAGCCCACCCTCGCCGCCCGGGGCGTCCTCATCGACTCCGGGCGCACCAAAGAGGGCCGCTACCTCGAAATGACCCGGCTGCTGCCACCATCCCTCCACGAGCAGCAGCCGGCCTTCTAGCGGCCTCGCCGCACCGCACAAGCAAGAAGAGCACCACCGGCCGCGCGTGCTCTTCTTGCTCTTCGGCGGCACCGCCGCCCTGCTCAGGTCGTGCCGCGTAGCGGCTCCTTCTTCCAGTCCTGAGCCGCGCCGCACCACCACAGACAGCCCCCTCTTTTTTCCTAAGTAGGGGAACGCTGCGTCACCTGCGTCACCCGGGCCCGGAAAACGGTCGGTGACCTGCACAGACAGGGGTGACGCAGACGGCCTGTGGCTGCGTCACCCCGCGTCATCTGCGTCACCGATGACGAACGGCTTGCGTCACCGGTGACGCACCCCCACCGCTCTGCGTCACCTGAAAGCCGCAGGTCAGAAGCCTGAATGACGCAGATGACGCAGGTGACGCAGAAATCCGCACCTCGGACACATCCCGGAGCACCGGGGCGGGACTCGCTCTCTCCCCTTCCCCGCAGGAAGGACGACATGAAGAAGTACCTGACCACTGCGGAAGTCGCCGAGCGCTACCGCACGTCGCCCTCGACTGTCCGCTATTGGCGCTACGCCGAAACCGGCCCGCAGTGCTTCATCAGGCGCGGTCGACACGTTCTGTACGACGCCGAAGCTCTGGACAAATACGACGCTGAGGAGATCGGAGGCCGACGCGCAGCATGACCCGACCCCACCTCATGACCGACCACCCGGCCTGCCCTGAGAGGGAGGGGAACTGATGGCTGACGTGTACGACCGATGGCACCTGTCCCGCCCGCCGGCCGACGCCAAGCCGTGCGCGGCACACAGCAGCAAGACCCAGACCCTGTATCCCAGTTCCGAGCACGGTGTAGGGCAGCGGTGGCAGGTGCGGTACCGGGACCTGTCCGGCAAGCAGCGCAAGGAGAACTTCGAGAAGAAGACAGCGGCAGACTCCCGGGCCGCCAAGGTGAAGGCGGAACTCGACGCCGGCACATTCGTGAACCGGGAGCTGGGCAAGCAGAAGTTCCGGGACATCGCTGAGCGCTGGCGGGAGACCGCCATTCACCGTGAGCGGACCGAGACGAACGTCGAGCGGGCCCTACGGCTGCACATCTATCCGACGTTCGGCAATCGGGAGATCGGCCGGATTGGGAGGGCGGACGGACAGAGGTGGATCAAAGAAAGGTCTGAGGTCATCGCACCGTCGACCTTCGCGACGCCCTGGAACGTCTGCACCAGCATCCTGAAGATGGCCCACCAAGAAGGGATCATCCCGAAGTACCCATGGGAGGGATTGAAGCCCCCGGAGGTCTTCTATCCGGAGATTCACCCGCTGGACCCGGAGGCAGTGAAGGCGCTGATCGTGACCGCGTCTCCCCGGTATCGCGCCTTGGTGCGGCAGGCTGCTTCCACCGGTCTGCGGCAGGGCGAGTTGTTCGGGCTGGAGGACGGAGAGCCTGCCGAGACCGTGACGGTCAAGCAGCAACTCATCGGTCCCGACAAGGGGGTGCCGTACCTCGGGGAGCCGAAGACCAAGCAGAGCTACCGGTCTGTTCCCCAGGGGCGTTCGGTCGTGGACGAGATCACCAGGCATCGAAAGGAGTTCCCGCCGCAGGTCGTCTACATCGAGGATCGGACCAACCCGAGAAAGCCCGTATGGCGTCACGCCCGCCTGCTCTACACCAGTGCGACCGGTGGGGCGATCCGGCGTGGTAGCTGGGCGAAGGTATGGGCCCGCAACGTGAAACGCGCGAACACCTACCTGGAGCAGTCCGGCAGCAAGGTCCGCGTCCCCGAGGACACGACCCTTCATGATCTGCGGCACTTCTACGCGTCGGTTCTGATCAAGAACGGGGCCACGCCGAAGCAAGTGCAGATGAGACTCGGTCACGCTAAGCCATCGATCACGCTGAACGTCTACACCCATCTGTGGGAGGCGGAGGCGGACCGGACGGCCGACATGATGGAGGCGGCCCTGAGCGATGTGCCCTGACTGTGCCCTCTGACCCCCCGGTACGGCCGACTTCCCAGGTCAGGGAGTCGGCCGTACACCCTGTGCGGGGGTGCCGCCCTCTCGTGCATCATCTGCTGAGACTGTCAAGCTAAGTCTCTGACACCGAAAACGAAGAGATCGACCCGGACGTCGCCACCACGATCGTGGAGCCGGTCGGCTTCCTGCTCACTGATGTTCCCGAGGACGCTCGGGAGCAACTCGTCCGTCTGTTCCGCGAGGTGGCGCAGGACGAGGACAATCCGGAGCGCAGGGCGATGGCGGAGGAGTTCCCCGAGGCCATCGGCCTGGTCGAGGAGGACTGAAAGCGAGAACGACGCGGGGCGGCGGCCCCACACGACACCGTGTGGGGCCGCCGGCGTTCTTTCTCTCTCAGGCGGCCGAGCCGTCCCCGCCCGGTCGTAGTGCGGCCAGCTCGGCGTCGGACGGGCGGTGGACCGCCTCGGCTGCCTCGCGCAGGGCCGCGCGGTCGACCTTCTTCTTGTCGGCGATGAGCCGTACCACCACACCGTCGCGGGGCACCGCGTACTCGTGGACCCCGCCCGCCGTGCGGTACCACGCGTCACCGTCCTGCTCGCAGGTGACCGGCTTGAGCGCGTCGGCACCGAGCGGCTGCTCGGCGCAGTTCCCGGCTGTCAGTGTGCTGTGGTCGGCGAAGAGGCCGATCCGCGTGGAGCCCTTGTCGGACCGGTACGCGGCGGCGAACTCACCATCCTTGTAAGAGCCGACCGACGCCGGGAACACGGTGTAGCCGGAGACCTTGGTGACGTAGACGAGCTCCGGCTCGACACCCCAGTCCTTGGCGGCGGCGGCGAGCTCAGCGCTGTCGGCGGCCGCCCCTCCCGTCCCGCTCGCCTTGTCCGCGCCGCATCCCGCCAGCAGAACCGGCAGCAGCGACAGAGCGAGGAGAGTGCGCAGGTTTCGTGTCATGTGCACATCCTGACGTACGAGCCCGCCGCAGGTGGTAGAGGTTTCCGGATATGACCATCCGCACCCGACGTTACATCGGGTGGACTCCGCTCGTAGGGTGGATCCCACCCCGTCTGCGGAGGGAGCGTCCATGTCGGGCTGGAGTGTCGAGGCCATCCCCGATCAGAGCGGACGCGTGGCCGTGGTCACCGGGGCCAACAGCGGGATCGGGTACGCCACCGCGCGGGAACTGGCCCGCAAGGGTGCCCGCGTGGTGCTCGCCTGTCGCAGCGAGCGGCGGGGCGGCGAGGCCCGGGAACGGCTGCTGAGCGAAGTGCCGGGCACCAAGGCGGAGTTGGCCCGCCTTGACCTCGGGGACCTGTCCTCCGTACGGGAGTTCGCGACCTCGTACCCGTACGACCGCCTCGACCTGCTGGTCAACAACGCGGGCGTGATGGCGCTGCCGTACGGCACGACCGCGGACGGCTTCGAGACCCAGTTCGGCACCAACCACCTGGGCCACTTCGCCCTGACCGGCCTGCTGTTGCCCTCGATCCTCGCGACGCCCGGCGCACGCGTCGTGACGGTCTCCAGTGGCATGCACGCCCTGGCCAACATCGACCCCGACGACCTCAACAGCGAGCGCCGGTACCGGCGTTGGGTCGCCTACGCCCGGTCCAAGACCGCCAACCTGCTCTTCACCCACGAACTGGCGCGCAGGCTGGCGGCCCACGGCTCGGACGTGGTGGCCGCCGCGGCACATCCCGGATACGCGGCGACCAACCTCCAGGGCGCCGCACCGCGGATGGAGGGGCGGCGGCTGAGGGAGCGGCTGATGGAGGTCGGCAACCAGGTCTTCGCGCAGTCCGCGGAGACCGGCGCCCTGCCCCTGCTGTACGCGGCGACCGCCCCCGACGTACGGCCCGACTCCTTCACCGGACCGTCGTTCATGATGTGGCGCGGGGCGCCGGGTCCGTCGTGGCGGGCGCCCTGGACGCTCAACGATGCGGCGGGGCCGAGGCTTTGGGCCGCCTCGGAACGACTCACCGGTGTGGCGTACGAGGCGCTGAAGGGCTGACGGCGCGTCACCTCGGCCTGTCCCGCCAGACCGCGAAGTAAGCCAGTGCCGCAAGTGCCGCCGTGGCCGACGCCACGGTCAGAGCCGCCGGGAGGGAGTGACCGGCGATCCCGCCCGCGGCCGCCGCGCCCAGAGCGAACCCGGTGATCTTCAGGCTGGCGCCGGTGGTGAAGATCTGGCCGCGCAGATGGTCGGGGGCCTCCCGGTGCCGTATCGCGAACAGGGCCGTGAGCTGGGGTCCGGCGCCGACGCCGGTGAGCACGGCGGCGGCGACGAGGACGACCGGATGAGCGGTCGCCGCCAGGGCCAGCGCGGTCGCCTGCACGAGGGCGCCTACCCAGATCGCCGTGTCCGGGGTGATCAGGCGGGGGTGTCGCGCCAGCACGGAGTTGGCCGTCAGCGAGGCGCCGGCCGTGCAGGACAGCAGCAGCGCGCCGCGCCCGGACCCGCCCAGGGCATGCTGCCCGAGGAGTGGGACGCAGGCGGTGAACATGCCCTCGGCAGCACAGCACAGGACCGAGGTGAGGGTGGCCCGGGCCAGGGCGGGCCGCCGGACGATGAACCGGAGCCCGGCGGTGAGCGGGGCGCTTCGCGCGGTGTCGGTCCTTCCGCCCGGTCGTGTCCGGGGCGCCACCCCTCGCTGGGCCACCCTCGGCAGGCGCCAGGCCGCCGGGGTCGCGAGGCCGATCAGGGTCACCGCCACCGCCACCGCCGTCGGCGCCCCCAGCGTCTCTGCCGCCGCCCCCGCGAGGGCCGGTCCGGCGAGGCTCGCGGTGGTGAAGGTCATCGCGTCCAGGGCGTTGGCCCGGGGCAGCGCGTCGCCCGCCACCACCCGGGGGAGCTGGGCCGTCCAGCCACCCGAGAGCGCCGGCCCGAGCAGTCCCGTGCACACGGCGATCAGGACGGTGAGGGGGAGGGGCAGATGCCCGAGTCCCAGCAGGATGGCCGCCACTCCGGCGCCGTACGCGGCCAGTGCGCAGGCCAGCAGGCGGCCCGGGCGTGACGCCCGGTCCAGGAACGCGCCGAGCAGCGGTCCGCCGACCGCCGCGGCGACGTTGAGCCCGGCCAGCAGCGACGAGGCGGTCGCCGTGGAGCCGGTCAGGGCGTATCCGGCCAGCATCATCGCCGGTCCGGACATCTCGTCGCCGGTGCGGGCGGACACCGCACCGACGAAGTACGAGGCCGTCGAGTAACGCTTTGCCATCAGTAACACGTTACGTGAGTAACCCTGAAGCCGGTCAATATGCGTTACATTCGGCCTGTGTCACCTCCTCGCGACGACTGGTCCGGCCGGCATTCCGTACAGGCCGTGGCCCGGCGCGCCGCGGCCCTGGTCAGCGCCCTCACCCGCGAGCACCCGGACCCGGAGGAGGTCGTCGCCGTCCTGCGCGAGTACGGCGAGCAGGGTCCCCTCGATCTCACCCCGGAGGACCTCGCCGGGATGCGCGCGGCCGCCGTCCTGCTGCGCGAGGTCTTCACCGCCGACGGCCTCGACGCCGCCGTGGCGGCCCTGAACGGCCTCCTCCAGGAGCACGCCGGTCCCCTCCGCCTGACCGCCCACGGCGGCGCCACCCCCTGGCACCCCCACCTCGACCGCGACGACGACGGCCCGTGGGGAGAGTGGCTGCTGGCCTCCTCCGCCCTGGCGCTGACCGTGCTCGTCTGGGACACCCAGCGTCCGCCCGGCCGCCTGTGCGCCGCACACAACTGCCGTCAGGTCTTCATCACCCAGGGCGCCGGCCCCGAACGCCGCTACTGCTCGCGCCGCTGCGCCACCCGCGAACGCGTCGCGGCCCATCGGCGCAGGGCCGCGGCGCCGGAGTGACCTCCGACATGAGGCCGGTGCGGACGACGAGCAGCGCCCCGCCCGTCCACGAAACCCAAGGCGAGGGGCGAGGCGCTGTGGTTGTGCGGCCGGGGGCGCTGTCAGTGGGCGCGGACCTCGTACGTCGCCACCCGCATCGTCTCGTCGTCCAGGCACTGGCCCGTCTCCAGGTCGAACCGCTGCTTGAGCAGGGGGGAGGCGACGAAGGGACGGCCCTGGTGGGTGCCGGTCAGGCCGCGGGAGAGGACGGCCGCGCCGCCGAAGGGGTCGCGGTTGTCGATGGCGTACAGCCTGCCGTTGCGGTCCCGGAAGAGGGCGGCCTGACGGCCGTCCGGCAGGAGCGCGGCGACGCCGCGTCCGGGGACCAGCCGGGTCAGGTCGCAGACCGTGAACCAGTCGTCCGCGAGCTGTAGTTGGACCTTGAGGTCGGTCGTCTCGGGTGCCAGGGTCATCGCTGGGCGCTTCCTTCCAGGGGACGGTGGCCGATGGTGAGCAGCGGCAGGTCGGGCTTGATCTGGTCGCGCTCCGGGACGAAGCCGACGACCGGGTCGGGGGTGTCGGGGGCGTTGACGAAGGACACGAACCGGGCGAGCTTCTCGGGGTCGTTGATGGTCTCGGCCCACTCGTCGCGGTAGTGGGCGACATGGGCGGCCATCAGGGACTCCAGCTCCTCGCAGATGCCGAGGGAGTCCTCCACCACCACCTCGCGGACGTGGTCCAGGCCGCCGGGGATCCGCTCCAGCCAGGTCGAGGTGCGCTCCAGACGGTCGGCGGTGCGGATGTAGAACATCAGGAACCGGTCGATCAGACGCACCAGTTCGGCGTCCGAGAGGTCCTGCGCGAGCAGGTCCGCGTGGCGCGGGGTGGCGCCGCCGTTGCCGGCCACGTACAGGTTCCAGCCGTTGGCGGTGGCGATGACGCCGAAGTCCTTCGACTGGGCCTCGGCGCACTCGCGGGCGCACCCGGAGACCGCCGACTTCAGCTTGTGCGGGGAGCGCAGGCCCCGGTAGCGCAGCTCCAGTTCGATCGCCATGCGGACCGAGTCCTGGACGCCGTACCGGCACCAGGTCTGCCCCACACAGGACTTCACCGTCCGCAGCGCCTTGCCGTACGCGTGCCCTGACTCGAAGCCGGCGTCCACCAACCGCGCCCAGATCAGCGGCAGTTGCTCGACGCGGGCGCCGAACATGTCGATCCGCTGGCCGCCGGTGATCTTCGTGTAGAGGCCGAAGTCGCGGGCGATCTCACCGATCACGATGAGGCCCTCGGGGGTGATCTCACCGCCGGGGATGCGCGGCACGACCGAGTACGAGCCGTTCTTCTGCAGGTTGGCCAGGAAGTGGTCGTTGGAGTCCTGCAGGGCCGCCTGCTCGCCGTCCAGGACATAGCCGCTCGCGCCGATCGTCGGGGCGAGGGAGGCGATGATCGAGGCGACGGCCGGCTTGCAGATCTCGCAGCCGTCGCCGCCCCGTGCGCCGTCGCGGCCGTAGCGGTCGAGCAGGTCCTGGTAGCTGTTGATGCGCAGGGCGAGGACGATCTCGTACAGCTCCTCGCGGGTCTGGGCGAAGCAGCCGCACAGGCCCTTGTCGACCTCGACGCCGGACGCCTCCAGCTCGGCGTCGACCAGCTGGCCGAGCACCTTGACGCAACTCCCGCATGTCGTACCGGCCTTGGTGCACTTCTTCACCTCGGGCACCGTGGTGCACCGGTGGTCGGTGACCGCGCCGCGGATCGTGCCCTTGGTGACGTTGTTGCAGGAGCAGATGATCGCGTCGTCCGGCAGCGCCGTCGGGCCGAGCTGCACCGACTCGCCGGCGCCGGCGGGCAGCACCAGCGACTCCGGCTTGACCGGCGGCACCGAACCGGTGAACGCCTTCAGCGTGCCGTACGCCTCCGCGTCGCCGACCAGGATGCCGCCGAGCAGGGTGCCGTCCCGCCCGATGACCAGCTTCTTGTACAGGCCGGCGCGGGAGTCGGAGTACACGACGTCCAGGCAGTCGTCCGTGGTGCCGTGCGCGTCTCCGAAGGAGGCGACGTCCACCCCGAGGAGCTTCAGCTTCGTCGAGAGGTCGGCGCCGGTGAAGGACGCCTCGTCCTCGGCGATGGTCGCGGCCGCGGTCTCCGCCTGCTCGTAACCGGGGGCGACCAGGCCGTACACCCGGCCGTCGGAGGCCAGCGCGCACTCGCCGATCGCGAAGACGTGCGGATCGCCGACGGTACGGCAGTGGTCGTCGACCGCGATGCCGCCGCGCTCGCCGACGGTCAGGCCGCAGTCCCGGGCCAGCTGGTCCCTCGGGCGGACACCGGCGCTGAACACCACCATGTCCGTGGCGAGTTCGGAACCGTCGGACAGCTTCATACCGGTGACCGCGCCGTCCTCGCCGACCACGATCTCCTGCGTGCCGACGCCCGTGTGGACGCTCAGGCCCATCTCCTCGATGGTCCGCAGCAGGGCCGCCCCGCCGCCCTCGTCCACCTGCACGGGCATCAGCCGCGGCGCGAACTCCACGATGTGGGAGGTGAGTCCGAGCCCCTTGAGCGCGCCCGCCGCCTCCAGCCCGAGCAGACCGCCGCCGACCACCGCGCCGACCGTCGCCCGCGACTTCGCGTACTCCTCGATCGCGAGCAGGTCCTCGATCGTGCGGTAGACGAAGCAGCCCTCGGCGTCCTTGTTCGGGACCGGCGGCACGAACGGGTAGGAGCCGGTGGCGAGGACGAGGGTGTCGTACTCGAAGACCTGCCCGGAGCGCGCGGTGACCTTCCGCGCCTCGCGGTCGATGGTCTCGGCGGGGTCGCCGACGTACAGCTCGATGCCGTGCGTGTCGATGAACTCCTTGTCCGTCATGGACAGTTCCTCGGGCGTCCGGCCCGAGAAGTACGAGGTGAGGGCGACGCGGTCGTACGCGGGACGCGGCTCCTCGCACAGCACGACCACGCGGTGCGTGGCGGTCAGGCCGCGCCCGGCGAGCGCTTCGAGGAAGCGCTGGCCGACCATGCCATGGCCGACGAGCACGATCGTGGGGGTGCCGGTGGTCATCAGGAGCCTCCATCGTTGGTGAGCAGGTGGAGCAGGGGGCCGTCGTCGGGGAGCGGCTCCGCTCCCTCCCAGGCACGGGCGAGCGCGCCGACGGTGCCGAGTTCGCCGACGAGGACCCCGCCGACCAGGCGGTCGTCGCGGACGACGACCTTGCGGTAGGTGCCGCGGGTGGCGTCCGCGAGCTGGACGACGTCGTCCCCGGGTCGCGGCTCCGTCTCGCCGAACGCGGCGAGGTCGAAGAAGCCCTCACCGGCCAGGGTGAGCCGGGTGAGCGAACGGGTGCCGGTGTAGCGGGCGTTCGGGTCACCCGCCAGCGACTCGGCCAGGACCTCGGCCTGTTCGAGTGCCGGGGCGGCCAGTCCGTACACCGTGCCCGCGTGCTGGACGCAGTCGCCGATCGCCCGGATGTGCGGGTCGGAGGTGCGCAGTTCGTCGTCGACGAGGATGCCCTTGTGCACGGCGAGGCCCGCGTCCTGGGCCAGACCGACGCGCGGGTGCACCCCGCAGGCGACGACCACGAGGTCGGCGTCGAGGGCGTACCCGTCGGCCATCTCGACCGAGCGGACCACCCCGCCGACGCAGCGCACGTCCCGCACCCGGCACTCGGTGTGGATCTCCACGCCGAGGTCCTGCAGGTGCCGCCGGACCAGCTTCGAGGCGGTCGGATCGAGCTGATGCTCCATCAGGCGCTCGGCCTGCTGGGCGAGAACGACCTGCGCGCCGCGTTGGGCCAGGGCCCGGGCCGCGGACACCCCGAGCAGCCCGCCGCCGATGACGACCACGCGCACGCCCGGCCGCACCGCCTCGGACAGGCCCAGGCAGTCGTCCATCGTGCGGAACGCGTGGACACCGACGGGCAGTTCGTGGTTCTCGGTGAACAGACCGCGCAGCGGCGGCAGTACCGGGTTGGAGCCGGTGGCCAGGACCAGCGTGTCGTATGCGATCTTCGAGCCGTCCGCGAGATGTACGGCTCGCACCTCGCGGTCGATGCCCGTGACCCGGCCGCGGACCAGCTCCGCGGGCGTGGGCAGCGCGATGACGTCGGGGCCGTACCGCCCGGCCAGCACCTCGGCGAGCAGCACCCGGTTGTACGGGCGGTGCTCCTCCTCGCCGACCAGGGTCACGGGCGTGCCGAGCTCACCGAGCCGCCGGGCGAGACGGACGCCCGCGAGGCCGGCGCCGATCACCACCACACGCGTATTCGAGGTCATGTCCAGGAGCGTGCGATGCCGGTGTTACCCGACCGCATCACGTCTGTTTCCCGTGAGGAACGCTGCCCTCTTCCGGCGCGCGGCCGGGGTGTGAGGGTTCCGCGTACGCGCCGGGGGCGTGGTGTGAGGCCGGCAGGGCGGGATCTGTACGGGCGGTCCCGCGCCACTGGAAAACAGCAGGAGCCGACGGGAAAACAGCAGGAGCCGACTGGAAAACAGCAGGAGCCGACGGGAAACTGCAGGAGCTGACGCCGCCCCGAGGCTACGGTGACCGGGTGGCGACTCAGGTGATCGTGCTCAACGGCGGTTCCAGCAGCGGAAAGTCCGGCATCGTGCGATGTCTGCAGGCGGTCCTGCCCGAGCCGTGGCTGGCCTTCGCGATCGACACCTTCGTCGACTCGCTGCCGGCGTCCCTGCGGGCGTCGCTCGCCGGGATCGAGTTCGCCCCGGACGGCACGGTCAGTGTCGGACCGGAGTTCTCCAGGCTCGAGCTGGCCTGGATGGAGGGGGTCGCGGCCACGGCACGCGCGGGCGCCCACGTCATCGTCGACGACGTCTTCCTCGGCGGCGCGGACTCCCAGAGCCGCTGGCGCAAGGCGCTGACCGGCCTGGACGTCCTCTGGGCCGGAGTCCGCTGCGCCCCCGCCGTCGCCGCGGGCCGCGAGATCGCGCGCGGCGACCGGCCCCCCGGGATGGCGGAGCAGCAGGCGGACCTGGTCCATCGGGACGTCCACTACGACGTGGAGGTGGACACCACCCACACGGAGTCCCTGATGTGCGCGCGGACCATCGCTCAAGCGGTCACGCCGGCCGGCGTCAGCGGCTCCGGCTCCCCGTGAGGTGCGCGAACACGACCACGTTCCCCTGGTAACCGGTCAACCGCGAATACCCTCCGCCGCAGGTGATGATCCGCAACTCGGGCCGGTCCGCGGCGCCGTACACCTTCTCGTCGGGGAAGTCGGTCGCCTTGTAGACGGCGATCGCGTCGACGGTGAACAAGGCGACACTGCCGTCGCGCCGGTCGACCTCCACGGAGGCCCCCTTTCTCAGGGCGCCGAGGTCGTAGAAGACGGCGGGTCCGTCGGAGTTGTCCACATGCCCGGCGACGATCGCCGTGCCGGTCTCGCCGGGGGTGGTGCCGGCCTCGTACCAGCCGGCGAGGTTCTTCCGTGCGGCCGGCGGGACGTCGAGGCTGCCGGAGCGGGTGAGGCCGAGGCCCGTCAGGGGGGCGTTCACGTGGATGGAGGGGATGCGGATGCGGTCGGGCGGGGAGGGCGGCAGCGCGGGCGCCGACCGAGCGCCGCCATGGCCCGAGCGCGCCTCGGCAGGCGTGGGCTGCGGCGGGGCGTGCGTCCCGGCGCCGCCGCTCAGCAGCCACGCCCCGGAGCAGAACGCGGCCACCGTCACGGCCGCTATCACGGTGTTGCCCAACCTGCGCATTCGAGCCTCCTGGGGGGGACCCGGCCCCCTCCGGGCCGCGAGGGGCGTCGGACCCGGAGGGGGAGGGACATGCGGTACCGGCGGACGGACAGCGGAGGGTGTCCGTCAGATCCCGTCGCCTCTCGCCCGGCGATGCAGGAGCCAGGTACCGCCCGCGGCGGCGACGGCGAGGGCCGCCACGCCGGCCGCGGTCTGCACGGGGTCGGGGCCCATCACGCCGCCGACCCCCGTCTTCACACTTCCGCGGGGCTGCACCTGGCCGCGCGGCGCGCTCAGCGTCACCACCAGGTCGCCCGAGACCTGCCGTCCGCCCTCGGCGCACTCCGCGACGATCTCGTACGTCCCCTGCTGCGCGCTCTCGGGTACCCGGAACTGCCCGATCGCCTCGCCCTCGTGGGCGCTCGGCGCCAGGGTGAAGGCGCCGGCACCCACCGCGCTGGCGTCCCCGGCCGCCGTGCCCTCGTTCTCGCAGGCCGAGGTGTTCACACTGACCTCCGCGCCCGGCACGACGGACGACGGGTACACCTCCAGACTGCCGCCGCCGTCGTCGCCGTACGCGGGCGCCGCGACGAACCCCGCGGCGACGACGGCGAGGGCGGTACCGGTCAGCAGACGGGCGGTACGTCGCATCGATGCTCCTCCGGGCGTCTTCGATGTCCCCTGCCCTTCCGAGGAAAGGCCCACCAAGCCGACCGCGCTTCCTGAGGACCCGTCAGAACTGCGGCGAACGGGTGTCGACCGTCTCCCGGTCACACTCGATCGACTCGCGTTTGGGCAGGTCACAGGCTTACGGCAGGCCGGGGGAGAAGAGAACCCGAAGGGCCCAGACGGAGCGTGTGAACGGGTGAACGGCCCGGGTGCCCGGAGGCTCCCGCAGTGGTGACGTCAGTTCACATTGACGGCGCTCCAGGCCGCCGCCACCGCGTCGTACTCCGTGCTGCCCGCTCCGTAGAGGTCCTTCGCCGCGTTCAGGGTGGCCGTCCGGGCGCCGGCGTAGTTCGTCGACGACGTCATGTAGACCGTCAGGGCCCGGTACCAGATCGCGCCCAGCTTGGCGCGGCCGATGCCGGTGACCGTGGAGCCGTTGTACGTGGGGGAGTTGTAGCTGACGCCGTTGATGGTCTTCGGGCCGCTGCCCTCGGCCAGCAGGTAGGCGAAGTGGTTCGCGACGCCCGAGGAGTAGTGGACGTCGAGGTTCCCGACCGACGAACTCCAGTAGTCGGCGGAGGCGCCGTCCCGCGACGGCTTGTCCATGTAGCGCAGGGCCTCACGGCCGAAGCCGGACCGGACGATCTTCTCACCGATCAGGTAATCCCCGGGATCGGACGGGTTGTTGGCGTACCACTCGACGAGGGTGCCCAGGATGTCGGACGTCGCTTCGTTCAGCCCGCCCGACTCGCCCGAGTACGTCAGCGCGGCCGTCTTCGACGTGACGCCGTGGGTCATCTCGTGTCCGGCCACGTCCAGCGACACCAGCGGCCCGAGGCTCGTACCGTCACCGTCGCCGTACGTCATGCAGAAGCAACTGTCGTCCCAGAACGCGTTGTTGTACGCGTTGCCGTAGTGCACCCTGTTGTACGACCCCTTCCCGTCGCCCGCGATGCCGTTGCGCCCGAAGGAGTTCTTGTAGAAGTCCCAGGTGACGTCGGTGCCGTACTGTGCGTCCACTGCGGCGGAGGCCCGGTCGGCCGTCGCCCCCGTGCCCCAGTGGTTGTCGGCGTCCGTGAACACCGTCGACGGGGCCCGGCTGACACAGATGCTGGTCAGGAAGCACAGGTCGGTCTTGTTCGCCGCGTCACCGGTGTACGTGTTCCCGCGCGTCGGATCCTTCAGCTGGTACGTCGACCCCGAAACCGTCGTCTCCAGCGGAACCGTCCCGCTGTAAAGGGACTTGCCGTCCCCCGTCGCCGTCTCGATGTCGTCCCAGGCGTCGATCTGCCGCCCGGAGACGGCGTCCGTGATCACGGTGCGGGCGACCGGGTTGCCGAGCGTGTCCTTGGCCGTGACGTTCGTGCGCCACGCCAGCTTCGGCGCGCCGTGCAGGGCGTCGACCACCAACTGCGGGCTCGCCGTCAGCTTCTTCAGCGTCTCGCCCAGGTTCACGGCGCGCAGCGCGTTCGCCGCGATGTCGGCGGCCTTCGGGGCCGATATGGAGGGGGTGATCGAGGCGAGGGATATCTGCTTCCTCGTCGCCCGGTTGGCACCCCGGTACGCGCCGTCGGGCGCCAGGTGGACCACGAAGTCGCCGCCCAGCACCGGGAGCTGACGGTACGTCCGGTCGTAACGGACGTGCTGCGTACCGTCCTTGTCGACGATCACGTCCCGCACCGACGTGCCCTCGGCGGAGGTCAGACCGAGACTCGCGGCGTGCGCCAGCAGGGCCGACGCCGCGTTCTCGATGGCGCCGGCCCTGCTCGGCCGGTCGGCCGCTACGGCGGCGGGGGAGAGTGCGGACGCCAGCAGGGTGGCGGCGGTGGCGGCCACGCCGGCGGCGGCGAGACGACGGGAACCTCGGACGTGCAGCCGTATCCGGCTCATCGGTCTCCTCGGGGATGCGCATGCGAATGCATGGGGGGCAGCGCGGGTGTTGACCAAGATTTAAGGGGCCATGACAGCCAGAGGTAAAGAGTGCGAACGAGGAGGTGTGTGTGGAGAGAGAATCGTTTTTGTGAGCCTCCGTCTCCCCTTCTTCGTCTACGGCACCCTCCGCCCCGGCGAGGTCAACCACGACCTCTTCCTGCGCGGCCGCACCCGGCACGAGGTCCCGGCGCGGCTGAACGGCTCGGTCCTGTACGACGGCCCCGGCTATCCGTACGCCGTGGAGGAACCCGGCGGCACGGTGTACGGGGAGCTGGTGACCGCGCTGCCGGACCGGTACGAGGAGCTGCTCGCCGCCCTCGACCGGCTGGAGGAGTACGCGCCAGGCGATCCCGCCAGCCTCTACGAGCGGCTCGAGCGGGAGGTGACCCGCGAGACCGACGGGAGGTCCGTGCGGGCCTGGGTGTACCTCGCCGCCCCCGCCGTGGCCGCCCGCCTCCGCACCCGGGGCGCGCTCATCGAGAGCGGCGACTGGCGGGTCAGGACCTGACGGCCTCCAGCCGCACCGCGCACGTCTTGAACTCGGGCATCCGCGAAGTGGGGTCCAGCGCCGGGTTGGTGAGGGTGTTCGCGCGGCCCTCGCCCGGCCAGTGGAAGGGCATGAAGACGGTGTCGGGCCGGATGGCGGTGGTGATACGGGCCGGTGCCACCGCCCGTCCGCGCCGCGAGACCACGGCCACCGGATCGCCCTCCGCCGCCCCGAGCCGCGCCGCCAGCCGTGGGTGCAGCTCCACGAAGGGGCCCGGCGCCGCCGCGTTCAGCTCCTCGACGCGGCGGGTCTGGGCGCCGGACTGGTACTGGGCGACCACCCGCCCGGTCGTCAGCAGGACCGGGTACTCGGCGTCCGGCTCCTCCGCCGACGGCCGGTGCGAGACGGCCACGAACCTCGCCCGCCCGTCCGGCGTGGCGAAACGGTCCAGGAAGAGGCGGGGCGTGCCGGGATGCACGGCCCCGCGCGCAACCGACGTCTCCTGCGGTTCCCCGTCCCTGAGCGCCGCGCCCTGCGGCTCCCCGGGACGCACGGCGCGGTCCGCCACTGGCGCGCCCTGCGGCTCCTCGGCGGGATGTACGGCGCCGTCGGCCACCGGGCCGTTCAACGACGCTCCGTCCGTCACCGGCGCGTCCCGCAGCTCTCCGTCCGCCGGGCAGGGCCAGAACACCCCGTTCTCCTCGGCGAGTCGGCGGTAGGTGATGCCGGAGTAGTCCGCGAGCCCGCCCGCGCTCGCCCGCCGCAACTCCTCGAAGACCTCCTCGGGATCGGTCGGGAACCCCTTCTCCACACCGAGCCGGTGGGCCAGCTCGTGCAGCACTTCGAGGTCGCTGCGGACGCCGTCGGGAGGGGTGATCGCGCGCCGGCGCAGCAGCACCCGGCCCTCCAGGCTGGTGGTCGTGCCGGTCTCCTCGGCCCACTGCGTCACGGGGAGGACGACATCCGCCTGAGCTGCGGTTTCGGACAGTACTATGTCACATACCACCAACAGGTCCAGTGACCTCAGCCGCTCCTCCACATGCCCCGCCCGAGGCGCCGACACCACCGGGTTCGACCCCATCAGCAGCAACGCCCGGACATCCGTGCCCAGCGCGTCCAGCAACTCGTAGGCGCTGCGCCCCGGCCCCGGAAGCGCGTCCGGGTCCACGCCCCACACCTCGGCCACATGCCGCCGCGCCGCCGGATCGTCCAGCTTGCGGTACCCGGGCAACTGGTCGGCCTTCTGCCCGTGTTCACGTCCGCCCTGCCCGTTGCCCTGCCCGGTCAGACAGCCGTACCCGCTGAGCGGCCGCCCCGCCCGCCCGGTCGCCAGGCACAGGTTGATCCACGCGCCCACCGTGTCCGTGCCCTTGGACTGCTGCTCGGGCCCCCGCGCGGTGAGCACCATCGCGGCCTCCGGCTTGCAGAACATCCGCACGGCTTCCCGGAGTTGGGGCACGGGCACGCCCGTGATCCGCTCCACGTACTCCGGCCAGTGCGCCATCGCCGCGGCCCGCGCGTCCTCCCAGCCGACGGTCCGCCGCTCGACGTACTCCTCGTCCACCCGCCCCTCGGCGACGACGAGGTGCAACAGCCCCAGCGCCAGGGCGAGATCGGTGCCGGGCCGCGGCGCCAGATGCAGATCGGCCTGCTCGGCCGTCCTGGTCCGTCGCGGATCGACGACGATCAACGTGCCGCCGTTCTCCTTCAGTTCGGTGAAGAACCGCAGCGACGGCGGCATGGTCTCGGCGAGGTTCGACCCGACCAGGATCACGCAGCCGGTCTTCGGGACGTCCTCCAGCGGAAAGGGCAGCCCCCGGTCCAGACCGAACGCCTTGGTGCCGGCCGCCGCGGCCGAGGACATGCAGAAGCGCCCGTTGTAGTCGATCTGCGAGGTGCCGAGCACGACCCGCGCGAACTTGCCGAGCGTGTACGCCTTTTCATTGGTCAGCCCGCCCCCGCCGAACACCCCGACCGCGTCCGGCCCGTACTCCGTACGCGTGCGGCGCAGCCCCTCGGCGATCCGGTCCAGTGCCTCGTCCCAGGTGGCGGGCACCAGCGTGCCTCCGGAGCGCACCAACGGGGAGGTGAGGCGCACCCGGGACGAGAGCACGGCCGGCGCGGTACGGCCCTTGCCGCACAGCGCGCCCCGGTTCACCGGGAAGTCCGTGCGCTCACCCACCTCGACCGTGCCGTCCGGTGCGGGCATCAGGTTCATCCCGCACTGCAGGGCGCAGTAGGGGCAGTGGGTGGGGATCACGGAGTTCTGCATACCGGCCAGCGTGCTTCGGCCGTGTTACGCGCGGCGCGGCCCGCTGTTACACGGGCGGCACGACGACCTCCCCGCGCCGGGCCGACCGGCGTGAGCCCCCGGTCACCGGGCGCTCGCCAGCGCCTTCGCGACCCCCGTCTCCTTGTGCCCGAGGAACTGGGGATCGGGATGGAACACGGCGTCCAGCGCCGCCTTGCCGGCCGCGAAGATCTCCCGGGTGCCGCCGTAGTACCAGGTCACGTCGTGCTTGTCCTGGACCCCGACGCCGTACGAGGTCACGCCCGCCGCCCGGCACAGCGCGACCGCGCGCCGGATGTGGAAGCCCTGGCTGATCAGCACCGCCCGGTCGACACCGAAGATCTTCTTCGCGCGGACACAGGAGTCCCAGGTGTCGAAACCGGCGTAGTCGCTGACGATCCGCGAGGCGGGGACACCGTGCTTGGTCAGATAGGTGCGCATGGCGTCGGGCTCGTCGTAGTCCTTGCGGCTGTTGTCGCCGGTGACGAGGACGACCTCGACACGGCCCTCCCGGTACAGCTCGGCGGCCGTGTCGAGACGGTGGGCGAGATAGGGGGAGGGCTCGCCGTCCCACAGGCCCGCGCCGAACACCACGGCGACCTGGGTGCGCGGCACGTCGGCGGTCGTCCGCAGCCGGTCGCCCGTTGTGACGTACATCCAGGTGGCCGGCAGCAGGGCGAGCACGCACACCGCCATCACGGCCTGCACGAGCCGCCGCTGTCCCCCGCGCGTGCGGGGCAGACGCGGTCTGCGCAGCTTGGGTCGGCGCATCGGACGGTCCCCCTCTTCGGCCTGTTTTCGACAGTCAGAGACGTCCTGTCGGGCCGTCCGGTTCGGCGGATGATACGTGACCAGGTTCACTCCGGCGGGTGAAACCGCAGGTCACCTCACCTCACAGGCCCCGGACACCCCACGGTGAAGCGACGGAAAACCGCCGTCATTCCCGCGCAACGGGACGGCAACCTGCCACCGCGAGGATCGGCCCATGACGGACAGTACGGCGGACCTCATGAGCCAGATCGGCAGCCGGCTCGCCAGCCAGCTCAGCCTCGTCTCTCTCGACGGCAGGCGGCGCCCCGGCCCGCCCGCGCTCGTCGTCGTCGCCCACGGCAGCCGCAACCCGCGCGCCCTGAGCACGGTCCGCGCGCTCCTGGACCGGGTCCGCGACCAACGCCCCGGTCTGTCCGTGCACCTGGGCCACATCGAACTGAACGCCCCGCTGCTCCCCGACACCCTGGCCGGCCTCGGCACGGCGGAGGCCGTCCTCGTGCCCCTGCTGCTCAGCCGTGGCTACCACGTCAAGCGGGACATCCCCGAGATGGCGGCCTCCTCAGAGGTACGCGCACGCGTGGCCGAGGCGCTGGGCCCCCACCCCCTCCTCGTGGACGCCCTGTACGCCCGCCTGGTCGAGGCGGGCTGGCGCACCCGCATGGACGAGGCGACGCGCCGCACCAGCGCGGTCGTCCTCGCCGCGGCGGGCTCCCGAGACCCCGAGTCCAAGGTCGACACCAACCGCACGGCCCAGCTGCTCGCCGAACGCCTGGGCGTACCCGTGGTCCCCGCCTACGCCACGACCGCGGCCCCGACGATCCCGGACGCGATCCGGTCCCTGACGGCGAGTGGCCGACACCGAGTGGCCGTGGCGTCCTGCTTCACGGCCCCGGGCCGCTTCGCCACACAGTGTGCGGAAGCGGCCCCGTGGATCGCCTCGGCCCCGTTGGGCACCCACCCGGCCATGGCAGAACTGCTCCTCCACCGGTACGACAACGCCCGTCGATCCGCGGCTCCGCCGCGTGGCGCGACCAGCCAAACACGACCAGCACTCGCCGTATAACAGAACCCGGCAGACGCATACGCGCATTGTCAGTCCATGCCCGTACTGTCGAGACATGCCGTACGACCTGTCCTCAACCGAGCGTTGGGCCCCAGAACCCGACAAACGCCCCGGCCGCACCGCCTTCCAACGCGACCGCGCCCGCGTACTCCATTCAGCCGCCCTCAGAAGGCTCGCCGGTAAGACCCAGGTCGTCACCCCAGGAACGAGCAGCCAGGTCTGGGACGCCAGCCCCCGCACCCGCCTCACCCACTCCCTGGAGTGCGCCCAGGTCGGCCGCGAGCTGGGCGCCGCCCTCGGCTGCGACCCCGACCTCGTGGAAGCCGCCTGCCTCTCCCACGACCTCGGCCACCCTCCCTTCGGCCACAACGGCGAACACGCGCTGAACGAGTTCGCCGAGGACTGCGGCGGCTTCGAGGGCAACGCCCAGTCCCTCAGGCTCCTCACCCGCATCGAACCCAAGCGGTTCACCCCGGAGGGCTCCGTCGGCCTCAACCTCACCCGCGCCACCCTGGACGCCGCCACCAAGTACCCCTGGCCCAGAGGCGCCCACCCCACCGACCCGGCCTCCCCCAAGTTCGGCGTGTACGAGGACGACAGACCCGTCTTCGACTGGATCCGCAAGGACGCCCCCGCCACCCGCACCACCTTCGAGGCCCAGGTCATGGACTGGTCGGACGACGTGGCGTACTCGGTGCACGACGTCGAGGACGGCCTGCACGCCGGCCACATCGACCCCAATTGCCTGCACGCGGAACCGGAGCGCCAGGCGGTCTTCGAGGTCGCCGTCGGCCGGTACGTCCCCGCCGGCACCGACCCGGCGGAGCTGTCCGCCGCCCTGGACCGCCTCCAGGACCAGGAGTGGTGGCCGCACGGCTACGACGGCTCGGCGGTCGCGCAGGCCCGCCTCAAGGACGCCACCAGCCAGCTCATCGGCCGCTTCTGCCTGGCCGCCGAGTCGGCCACGCGCGCCGCGTACGGCACCGGCCGCCTCACCCGGTACGGCGCCGAGCTGGTCGTACCGCACGAGACGCGGCTGGAGTGCGCGGTGCTCAAGGCCGTCGCCGACCGGTACGTCATGCAGCGCGCCGAGCAGGAGCGGCTGCGGGCCGACCAGCGGATCGTGGTGGCCGAACTGGCGCAGGCGCTCACCGTGCGTGCACCCGACGGCCTCGACCCGCAGTTCCGCGCGCTGTTCGACCAGGCCGGGGACGACATGACGCGCAAGCGGGTGATCGTGGACCAGATCGCCTCGCTGACGGACGCGTCCGCCCGGTCGCTTCACGCTCGTCTGACGGGGAAGGCAAGAGACTGACGCGACACGAGTGAGCCCGATTGCGCCCGAACGTGACCCTCCGTGGCCTGATCGGGCCACTCCCTCTTCCCCCATCACACTCCGTGCGGGACGCTCGCATGTGGCGGCACCCGCCGTGTTCTCCGAGGGGACACCCCTCGGACACCCCGTAGGAGGCATCAAGTGGTCGACGCGGATCAGACATTCGTCATCGTCGGAGGCGGTCTCGCCGGTGCGAAGGCGGCCGAGACGCTCCGAGCGGAGGGCTTCAGCGGCCGCGTGATACTGATCTGCGACGAGCGCGACCACCCCTACGAGCGCCCTCCGCTGTCCAAGGGGTATCTGCTGGGCAAGGAGGAGCGCGACAGCGTCTTCGTCCACGAACCCGCCTGGTACGCACAGAACGACATCGAGCTGCACCTCGGCGAGACCGTGGACGCCATCGACCGCGCGGCGAAGACGGTCCGCTTCGGCGAGGACGGCACGCTCGTCCACTACGACAAGCTGCTCCTGGCGACGGGCGCGGAGCCGCGGCGCCTCGACATCCCGGGGACCGATCTCGCGGGCGTCCACCATCTGCGCCGCCTCGCCCACGCCGAGCGGCTCAAGGGCGTACTGGCGGCGCTCGGCCGGGACAACGGGCACATCGTGATCGCGGGCGCCGGCTGGATCGGTCTGGAGGTCGCGGCGGCGGCCCGGGAGTACGGCGCCGAGGTCACCGTCGTCGAGCCCGCGCAGACCCCGCTGCACGGCGTCCTCGGACCCGAGCTCGGCAACCTCTTCGCCGAGCTGCACCGCGAGCACGGGGTGCGCTTCCACTTCGGCGCGAAGCTGACGGAGATCGTCGGCCAGGACGGCATGGTGCTGGCGGCGCGCACCGACGACGGCGAGGAGCACCCGGCGCACGACGTCCTCGCGGCGATCGGCGCGGCCCCGCGCATCGGCCTCGCGGAGGCGGCGGGACTGGAGATCGCCGACCGGGCGCACGGGGGAGGGGTCGTGGTCGACGACCGGCTGCGCACCTCCGACCCCGACATCTACGCGGCCGGCGACGTCGCCTCCTTCCACCACGCCCTGTTCACCACCCGGCTGCGCGTCGAGCACTGGGCCAACGCCCTCAACGGCGGCCCCGCGGCGGCCCGCGCGATGCTCGGCCAGGACCTGACCTACGACCGCGTGCCCTACTTCTTCTCCGACCAGTACGACCTGGGGATGGAGTACAGCGGATGGGCGCCGCCGGGGTCGTACGACGAGGTGGTGATCCGCGGGGACGCCGGGAAGCGTGAGTTCATCGCCTTCTGGGTCAAGGACGACCGGGTGCTGGCCGGGATGAACGTCAACGTGTGGGACGTCACAGAACCCATCCAGAAGCTGATCAGGTCGAAGACCCAGGTGAACACGGAGTCCCTGGCGGACCCGCACGTTCCGCTCGAAAGCCTCGTCCCGTGAGTGTCGGACCACCCCCGTAGAATCACTGCGTGGCTGGACGGATCAACGACGAGGACGTGAAGGCGGTACGGGACGCGGTTCCCATCGACGCCGTCGTGTCCGAGTACCTCCAGCTGCGCAACGCGGGCGGGGGCAACCTCAAGGGGCTCTGCCCGTTCCACGACGAGAAGTCGCCGTCCTTCCAGGTCAGCCCGAGCAAGGGACTCTTCCACTGCTTCGGCTGCCAGGAGGGCGGCGACACCATCACGTTCGTGATGAAGGTCGACCACCTCACCTTCTCCGAGGCGGTCGAGCGCCTGGCCGCCCAGGCCGGCATCACCCTGCGCTACGAGGAGGGCGGCTACAACCCCTCCCACCAGCGCGGCGAACGCATCCGTCTGGTCGAGGCCCACAAGATCGCCGCCGACTGGTACGTGGAACAGCTCGCCACCAGTCCCGAGGCCGAGACCGGCCGGGTCTTCCTCGCCGAGCGCGGCTTCGACCAGAACGCCGCCGCGCACTTCTCCGTCGGCTACAGCCCCCAGGGCTGGGACCACCTCACCCGCTATCTGCGCGGCAAGGGCTTCACCGACAAGGAACTCCTCCTCTCCGGCCTCGCCCAGGAGGGCCGCCGCGGCCCCATCGACCGCTTCCGGGGCCGTCTGATGTGGCCCATCCGCGACATCGGCGGAGACGTCGTCGGCTTCGGCGCCCGCAAGCTGTACGAGGCGGACAACGGCCCCAAGTACCTCAACACCCCCGACACGGCGATCTACAAGAAGTCCCAGGTCCTGTACGGCATCGACCTGGCGAAGAAGGACATCGCGAAGGCCTCCCGCGCGGTCGTCGTCGAGGGCTACACGGACGTCATGGCCTGCCACCTCGCCGGCGTCACCACCGCGATCGCCACCTGCGGCACCGCCTTCGGCGGCGACCACATCAAGATCCTGCGCCGCCTGCTCATGGACAACGGCAGCGCACGAGTCATCTTCACCTTCGACGGCGACTCGGCCGGCCAGAAGGCGGCCCTGCGCGCCTTCGAGGACGACCAGAAGTTCGCCGCCGAGACGTACATCGCGATCGCCCCCGACGGCATGGACCCCTGCGAACTCCGGCTCGCCAAGGGCGACGAGGCGGTCGCCGACCTCGTCGAGCCCCGCACCCCGCTGTTCGAGTTCGCCCTGCGTCAGATCGTCGTCCGCTACGACCTCGACACCCCCGCCGGCCGGGCCGCGGCCCTGGACGAGGCGGCCCCCATCGTCGCCCGCATCAAGAACACCGGCGCCCAGCACGAGGTCGCCGTCCAGCTCGCCGGCATGCTCGGCATCCTCGACACCCAGTTCGTGGTCAAGCGCGTGGCCCAGCTGGCCCGTTGGGCCCGCGACCGCGGCGGCAAGGGCGCCCCGGCGCCGGCGTCCCGAGGCCCGCAGTCGTACGAGGCCGCGCCGCGCCCCATGACCTCCGGCCCCGCCCTCACCCTCCGCAACCCCGTCTACGCCACCGAGCGCGAGCTGCTCAAACTCGCCCTTCAACGGCCCGAGTTGGTCTCCCCGGCCTTCGACGCGTACGGCGTCGACGAGTTCACCGCCGCCCCGTACGCCGCGGTGCGCCAGGCGGTCATGGACGCGGGCGGCGCCGAGTACGGCGTGCAGGACGGCCAGGAGTACCTGGTCCGCGTCCGCGAGGCGGCCCCCGACGACACCGTCCGCGCGATGGTCACCGAACTCGCCGTCGAGCCGATCATGCGCCGCACCGTCGACGAGGTGTACGCGGGCACGGTGCTGGTCCAGGTCCGCAGGCGTGCGGTGGAGCGCCGCATCCGCGACGTCCAGTCCCAGATGACCCGCCTCTCCGCCGGCGGCGATCCCGCCCAACTGGCCGCCGTACAGAACGAGTTGTGGGTCCTCCAGCAGTACGACCAGGCCCTCAGGGAACACGGCGCCGCGGCTCTCTGACCGCACCCGTACGCCACGGTAACCGCCGGGTCACGGGCCGATTGCAAAAAGTCACCGCACGCCCCTCGTGGCGGCGATGTGTCGTACTCCACACTGGGGTGCGGTGCCTGAGTCCTCGGAGCGCGGCCGATCCGTCCCACACGGGTCCTACACCCCCGCGGTTCCGCTCATCGCGTACGGGACGGACAGCGGCGTGGCCGCCGACTCCGCCCCCGAAGTACCGCTGCCGTACCCCCTGGCAGCGATCATCCTGGAGGTCGCCCCCGTGCAGACCCAGACCCTCACACAGACCGACATCAGTACGGACGGCACGGAACCGGACGCGGAGACCGACGTCCTCGTCGCGGTCCCCCCGCAGACCCGTGTCGTGCACCACCCCGAGGCGGATCCCGTGGAACCCGAAGGGCCGCCAGAGCCGGCCGAACCGCCCGCCGAGGCGCTGGAGGCCGCCGAGGCCCCCGAACCGGCGGAGACCACCGCCGCGGAGCGCGCCCGCGCCGACACCGGCGGCCCGTCCTCGGACCTGTTCCGCCAGTACCTGCGCGAGATCGGCCGTATCCCGCTGCTCACCGCGGCCGAGGAGGTCGAGCTCGCCCGCCGGGTCGAGGCAGGTCTGTTCGCCGAGGAGAAACTGAGCAACACCCCCGACCTGGACAGCCAGTTGGCCCTCGACCTGGACCGTCTGGTGGTCATGGGCCGCATGGCCAAGCGCCGGCTCATCGAGGCGAACCTGCGGCTGGTCGTGTCCGTGGCCAAGCGGTACGTCGGCCGCGGGCTGACCATGCTCGACCTCGTCCAGGAGGGCAACCTCGGCCTGATCAGGGCGGTCGAGAAGTTCGACTACGCCCGCGGCTACAAGTTCTCGACGTACGCCACCTGGTGGATCCGCCAGGCCATGTCGCGGGCCCTCGCCGACCAGGCCCGCACCATCCGGGTCCCGGTGCACGTCGTCGAGCTGATCAACCGGGTCGTCCGGGTCCAGCGCCGCATGCTGCAGGAGCGGGGCTACGAGCCGACCCCGGAAGAGGTCGCCGCCCATCTCGAACTCCCGCCCGAGCGCGTCAGCGAGGTCCTGCGCCTGGCCCAGGAACCGGTGTCGTTGCACGCCCCGGTGGGCGAGGAGGACGACGTGGCCCTCGGCGACCTGATCGAGGACGGCGACGCGACCTCACCCGTGGAGTCGGCCGCGTTCCTGCTCCTGCGGGAGCATCTGGAGGCGGTGCTCTCCACTCTCGGCGAACGTGAACGCAAGGTCGTCCAGCTGCGGTACGGGCTGGCCGACGGGCGTCCCCGGACGCTGGAGGAGATAGGCCGGATCTTCGGGGTGACCCGGGAGCGGATACGGCAGATCGAGTCCAAGACGCTCAACAAGCTCCGGGATCACGCCTTTGCGGATCAGCTACGGGGCTATCTGGATTGATGCCGGGTGCGGGTGTGTGGGGGCTGGTCGCGCAGTTCCCCGCGCCCCTTGGGCAGGACCAGCCCCCGGATTTATCAGTCCACCTCCGCCACAGCCTGCGCGAACTGGGCCTTGTAGAGGCGCGCGTACGCCCCGTCCGCCGCCAACAGCTCGGCGTGCGCGCCCTGTTCGACGATCGAGCCGTTCTCCATGACGAGGATCGTGTCCGCGTCCCGGATGGTCGACAGCCGGTGCGCGATCACGAACGACGTACGCCCGTGGGCGAGTTTGGCCATCGCCTTCTGGATCAGCACCTCGGTACGGGTGTCGACCGAGGACGTCGCCTCGTCGAGCACCAGGATCGTCGGGTCGGACAGGAACGCCCGCGCGATGGTGATGAGCTGCTTCTCACCGGCGCTCACGCCCGTGCCCTCGTCGTCGATCACGGTGTCGTACCCGTCGGGCAGCGTCCGCACGAACCGGTCCGCGTGGGCCGCCCGCGCCGCCTCCTCGATCTCGCCGCGGGTGACCTCGCGCGAGGCGCCGTACGCGATGTTCTCCGCGATCGTGCCGCCGAACAGCCAGGTGTCCTGCAGCACCATGCCGATCTGGGCGCGCAGTTCGTCCCGGGACATGGTGGCGATGTCGACGCCGTCGAGGGTGATGCGCCCGCCGGAGACGTCGTAGAACCGCATGAGCAGGTTGACCAGGGTCGTCTTGCCGGCGCCCGTCGGGCCGACGATCGCGACCGTGTGCCCGGGCTCCACCTTGAGCGAGAGGTCCTCGATCAGCGGCTTCTCCGGGTCGTACCGGAACGACACGTGCTCCAGCGCCACCCGCCCGCGCAGCTCCTCGGGCAGCGCGCCCGGCAGCGGATCCGCCTCCTGCTCCTCCGCGTCCAGGAGTTCGAAGATCCGCTCGGCCGAGGCGACGCCCGACTGCACCAGGTTCGCCATCGACGCGACCTGCGTCAGCGGCATCGAGAACTGCCGCGAGTACTGGATGAAAGCCTGCACGTCACCGATGGACAGCGCGCCCGAGGCGACCCTGAGACCACCCACGACCGCCACCAGCACGTAGTTGAGGTTGGAGACGAACATCATCAGCGGCTGCATGATCCCGCTGTTGAACTGCGCCTTGAACCCCGCCTCGTACAGCGCCTCGTTCTGCTCGGCGAACTGCTGCGCCGACTCCTCCTGTCGCCCGAACACCTTCACCAGGGTGTGCCCGGTGTACATCTCCTCGATGTGGGCGTTGAGCTTGCCGGTGGTGCGCCACTGCTGCACGAAGTGCGGCTGCGACCGCTTGCCGATCCGGGTGGCCACCACGAACGACAGGGGCACGGTCACCAGCGCGACCAGCGCCAGCAGCCAGGACACCCAGAACATCACCGCGAGCACACCGATGATGGTCAGCACCGAGTTGATCAGCTGGCCCATCGACTGCTGGAGCGTCTGCCCGATGTTGTCGATGTCGTTGGTGGCGCGGGAGAGCACCTCGCCGCGCTGCCGCTTGTCGAAGTACGACAGCGGCAGCCGCGACAGCTTCGCCTGGACGTCCTCGCGCAGTCGGAACATCGTGCGGTTGACGCTGCGGTTCACCAGCCTCGTCGCGAACGCCATCAGCAGACCGGCGACCAGGAACGTGCACAGCGCCAGCAGCAGGACCCGGCCCACCGCGTCGAAGTCGATGCCCTTGCCGGGAGTGAAGTCGGTGCTGCGGAGCATGTCGGCGATCTGCCCCTGGCCCCGCTCCCGCATCGAGGCGAGCACCTGCTCCTTGGTCGCCCCGGCCGGCATCTGCCGACCGATGATCCCGGAGAAGACCAGGTCGGTCGCCCTGCCGAGGATCTTCGGCCCGATCACGTTCAGGCCCACGCTCACGACCACGCACAGCAACAGGGCGTAGATGGTGAGCCGTTCCGGCTTGAACTGGGCGAGCAGGCGTTTGCCCGACACCTTGAAGTCCATCGAACGGCTGTCGGGACCGCCGCCCTGGCCCATCATCCGCGCCATCGGCCCGGCCATCAGGCAGCCTCCGCTTCCGTCAGCTGGGAGAGCACGATCTCCCGGTAGGTCTCGTTGCCGGCCATCAGCTCGTGATGGCGGCCGGTGCCGACGACCCGTCCCTCGTCGAGGACGACGATCCGGTCGGCGTCGCGGATGGTCGCCACCCGCTGGGCGACGATCACCACGGTCGCCTCGGCGGTCTCCCGGGCGAGCGCCGCCCGAAGCGCCGCGTCCGTGGCGTAGTCGAGGGCGGAGAAGGAGTCGTCGAAGAGGTAGATCTCCGGCCGCTGGACGAGCGTGCGCGCGATGGCGAGCCGCTGGCGCTGGCCACCGGAGACATTGGTGCCGCCCTGCGCGATCGGCGCGTTGAGCCCGCCCTCGAGCCTGCTGACGAACTCCTTGGCCTGCGCCACCTCCAGCGCGTGCCACAGCTCCTCGTCCGTGGCGTCCGGATTGCCGTAGCGCAGGTTGGTCGCCACCGTCCCCGCGAACAGGTACGGCTTCTGCGGGACGAGCCCGACCGTCTTGGCCAGCAGCTTCGGGTCGAGGGTGGACACCTCCGTGCCGTCGACCAGGACCTCGCCGTCGGTCGCGTCGAACAGCCGGGGGACCAGGCCGAGCAGCGTCGACTTGCCGCTGCCGGTCGAGCCGATCACGGCGGTCACCTCACCGGGCCGGGCGACCAGGTCGATCGACTTGAGCACGGGCTCCTCCGCACCCGGATAGCGGAAGCCCGCGCCCCGGATCTCCAGATGCCCGTGCCGGCGCAGCTCGACGACCGGCGCGCTCGGCGGCACGACGCTGGAGTCGGTGTCCAGCACCTCCTCGATGCGCTCGGCGCAGACCTCCGCGCGCGGCACCATCATGAACATGAAGGTGGCCATCATCACGGACATCACGATCTGCATCAGATAGGCGAGGAACGCGGTCAGATCACCGATCTGCATCCCGCCGCTGTCGATGCGATGCGCGCCGAACCACACCACCGCGATCGACGACAGGTTCACGGTCGTCATGACCACCGGGAACATCAGCGCGAGCAGGTTGCCCGTCTTCAGCTGCATCTCGGTGAGATCGGTGTTCGCCTTCCGGAACCGGTCCTTCTCGTACTCGTCCCGCACGAAGGCCCGGATCACCCGGTTGCCGGTGATCTGCTCCCGCAGCACCCGGTTGACGGTGTCCAGACGGACCTGCATGGCCCGGAACAGCGGCCGCAGCCGCCGTACGATCAACGTCACGCAGATGCCCAGCGTCGGCACCACGGCGACCAGCACCCCGGACAGCGGTACGTCCAGGCCGAGCGCCAGCACGATGCCGCCCACGCACATGATGGGCGCCGACACCATCAGGGTGAACGTCATCAGGGCCAGCATCTGGACCTGCTGCACGTCATTGGTCGTACGGGTGATCAGCGAGGGCGCGCCGAAGTGGCCGACCTCACGCGCCGAGAAGGACTGCACCCGGTCGAACACGGCGGCCCGCACGTCCCGGCCGAGCGCCGACGCGGTCCGGGCGCCGTAGTACACGGCCCCGATGTTGCACACGACCTGAGCCAGCGAGATGCCGATCATCAGGGCACCGAAGGAGAGGATGTAGCCGGTGTCGCCCTTGACGACACCGTTGTCGATGATGTGGGCGTTCAGCGTGGGCAGGTAGAGGGTGGCGCAGGTCTGCAGGAACTGCAGCAGCACCAGCACACCGATGGGTTTCTTGTACGGCCTCAGATAGGTCCGCAGTAGTCGTATGAGCACGCTACGTCTCTCGGAGTCGGCGATGGGGCGGGTTCGTTGCCCGTGGCCCCTATCGTCGGACACTCCACCCGCGTTACCTCAACCGATTAAGCCGACAGCAGTCCTCTTTGTCGTCCTACGGGCGGAACGCGCCAGGGTGTGTCTGCTCTCTGACCGAAACGTACTGCTGCCGCACCGCCTGTCCCACCGCCAGCTCCTCGCCGGGCTCCAGCACCTGCGCCGCCGCACCCTGCCAGGCCGGCGGGGTGCGCGGATCGAGCGTGCCCTGCGAGACGCCGAGCGCCCACGCGGCCTGCCGGGCGGCCCCGATCGCCGCGTAGTCGGCGGGCTGCGGTACGACGACCTGCGCGCCGAACAGCGCCGGCGCCGCCGCCTGCACGGCCGTCAGCTCGGCGGCCGCCCCCAGCAGGAAGATCCGCCGTACCTCCACGCCCCGCCCGCGCAGCACGTCCAGCGCGTCCGCGAGCCCGCACAGCATGCCCTCGAACGCGGCCCGCGCCAGATGCTCGGCCTTCATCGACTCCCGCCGCAGCCCCGACAGGGTCCCCGCGGTGTGCGGCAGATTCGGCGTCCGCTCACCTTCCAGATACGGCAGGAGTACGAGGCCGTGGGCGCCCGGCGTCGACTTCATCGCCAGGTCGGACAGGCTCTCCAGATCCGGCAGCCCGAGCAGTTCGGCGGTCCCGCGCAGGGTCCGTACGGCGTTCAGGGTGGTGACGACGGGCAGATGCATGCCGGTCGCGTCGGCGAGGGCGGTGATCATCCCGGTGCCGTCGACCAGGGCCTCCGGGTGGACGGCCATGACGGACCCCGACGCGCCCAGCGACACGACCGCGTCCCCCAGCCCGATGCCGAGCCCGAAGGCGGCGGCCATGGTCTCGCCGGTCCCGGCGGAGATCAGCAGCCCCTCCGGCGTCGTACCGGCCGCCTCGGCCGGGCCGATCACCTCGGGCAGCATGGCCTGGTGACCGAGCGCCAGCTCGATGAGGTCGGCGCGGTAGTTGCCGGTGGCGGCCGACCAGTACCCGGTCCCGGAGGCGCCGCCCCGGTCCGTGGTTCTCCTCACAGGCCGCCCCAGCAACTGCCAGACCAGCCAGTCATGGGCCTGCATGAGGATCGCGGTGCGCAGGGCGGCGTCGGGCTCGCTCTTGGCGAGCCAGCGCAGCTTGGTGACGGGCTGCGCCGCCTGCGGCACGCACCCCACGGCCTGCGCCCACGCCTCCCGCCCGCCGAGGGCGTCGATGAGATCGGCCGCCGCGACCTGGTTCCGTCTGTCCGCGCCGACCATCGCCGGGCGCACGGTGTTGCCCTGCGCG
The DNA here is from genome assembly GCF_053593695.1 of Streptomyces sp. NPDC002144. Taxonomy (NCBI): domain Bacteria; kingdom Bacillati; phylum Actinomycetota; class Actinomycetes; order Kitasatosporales; family Streptomycetaceae; genus Streptomyces; species Streptomyces sp. NPDC002144. The sequence continues at coordinate 50,029 of NZ_JBSFDB010000011.1, read as the reverse complement.
TCCAGCGGGACCACGGCGTTCTGCTGCGCGGACACGCCGATGGCCTGCACGCCCTCCAGCAGACCACCGCCGGCCGCCTCGCCGAGGGACAGCAGCCAGGCCTGCGGATCGACGTCCGCGGGGCGGTCGCCGTCCACCGGATGCGGGGCGTACCCCTGCCTGAGCACGGCGCCCGTGTCCGTGTCGCAGACGACGATGCGAGTGAAATCGGGCGAACTGTCCAGCCCGGCGACTATCCCCATGGCGGAAATTCTATGGGCCGCCCGCCATGGGGGTGTCGGCCGCGGGGCTGTGAGCCGTGGGGCCGAGTGCCGCGGGGCTCTGCGCCCCGGGACTTCGTGCCCCAGGACTCTGTGCCCCGGGACTTCGTGCCCCGGGGCTGTGTGCCGTCGGCTGTCGGGAACCTAGGTATTGCTGGTACCCCAGTCGTCCTGGCCCGTCCCGTTGGTGTTGCGGTCCCTCAGGGATCGCACCCGCCCGGCCACCGACTCCGGCACCCGGTCGACGACCTTGTCGCTGACCGTGTGGTAAGCCTTGCCGGCGAACTGGCGGCCCTGCTGGGCCGCCGTCTCGGCGGTGTTGCGGACGGCCGGGTTCTGGGCGACCTGGCGTGCGGATTTCTTCAGCTGCTCGTAGCGTTCGCGCCCTGCGCGTGTGCCGAGCACGTAACCCAGAGCCAGGCCGACGACGAACGTGAGCTTGTAGCGCATGGAGGCCACCCTTCCCTCGTGTAGGTCGGCGCCGGGGGAACCGATTGGCGGAGCACCCCCCTGCTTGCGCTAATGTATGTGTCGCAGCGAGCGCCCGCCCCCTGGCGAATACCCAGGTAGGTACGTTCGATGCAACGAGGCATTCCTCCGTAGCTCAATTGGCAGAGCAGCCGGCTGTTAACCGGCAGGTTACTGGTTCGAGTCCAGTCGGGGGAGCTCGGTCCTCCGTAGCTCAATTGGCAGAGCAGCCGGCTGTTAACCGGCAGGTTACTGGTTCGAGTCCAGTCGGGGGAGCATGCTGAACGAGGGCCCCCGAAGGGGTCCTTTTTCATGCCCTCACCCCCGCCCCGGGAACCGCGCAGGTCACGGCGGAGTCCTCAAGGGCATGCGAAGTCGCCCCTGCGAAGCAGGAGATCGTATGAGCGGCTATGCTGCGGCAGACGGCGCGCACACATGTACGCGACACGCCGTACGGGGCGGTAGCTCAGCCGGTTAGAGCAGCGGACTCATAATCCGTCGGCCGTGGGTTCGAGTCCCACCCGCCCCACTTGTGCAGGCTTCTGACCTGCGGAAACGTTCATTTTGTCCTGTCGGATCGTCAACTTTGCCTGAACGGACTGAATCCGCTGCTCGTGAGTTTGAGGCCCCCGTCGGTCTCTGTCAGCGGGTGGTCGCCTGACCTGCAGGAATGCGTGCAGACGTGTGGCTGAGGGGACCTGTTTTGCTGGGGCGCGCTGCGGTAGGGCCATGAATTGAGGCCAGCCTGAGGCCGCTGGTAACGAGTGCAGTGTCGTTGATGGGTCTGTGCTCCGGCCGGCGACCCGCCGCCCGCCGGGGGCTGGTCTTCGCTGGTGAGGGTCGTTTGAGCGGGCGTGCGGGTGGCGTTCAATGGCTTACAAGCCGCATCTGCCGGCGGTGAGTGCCGTAATTGCGCACTCGGCTGCGTGCCGTGCTGCGAGTGCGGAGGGGAAGAGTGCACAGCTGTGAGAGGCACGGTCGGCCGGTCCGCTGGTGATCCGCCACTGCCAGGCGGGTCGTGCGGCGGGCAGTGACGGGTGGTCCCAGACGGGTGCCGCAGCCGGGGGAGCGTTCTGCGTCGTCTGGACCAGCACGTCGTACCTCACCCCGCGGCCCACTGCGGAGGCGGCATACCTCCCGCCGTTGTCGTGAACGGTCCAGTCCAGAGGTGTCGGGGTCGACTCCGACACCTCCAGGACGGCGTCTGCGAGGTCGGCCAGAATCCGGTACAGCGCGGCCCGTACCGCCTCGCTGTGGCCTCGGCCCCAGCGGCACGGGGACCGTTCGGCGACCTCCTGCGTGAGGGTGCGCACGGCGAGTTCGTCCAGCGAGTCTCCGGCGCCGGGATTTGCTTCCGTCAGGACTGCGGCAGCGCCCCGCGAGAGATCGTCCCGGGTCACGGCGGTGCCGCGGGCCAGTTCCCACAGGTCGGCCGGTCCGAGGTCGTCGACCGTGCGCCGGATGCACAGGACGGCCGTGTCCGAGGGGGCCGGGATTTCGGCGTTCAAGAGGCCCGCGCGCACGTCCGTGGCCGCGCACACATCGCCCGGTTCGAGCACGCCCGGCGGCACCGACCCCACTGCCTGGAGGACCCGCTCGTGGATACGGCGTACGGGATGAGGCTCGTCGGGAGGTGCCGGTCGTCCGACCAGTGCGCAGAGGGCGTCGAGCAGGTGCGCCGGCGGAACCCTCAGGTTGGTGCACGCCCGTGTCAGACGACCGGCCATGGTGATCAGACGTCCAGGACTGCCAGGGCGTCGATCTCGACGAGCAGGCCCGCCGGGAGCTGCATGTAGACGGTGGTGCGGGCGGGGAAGGGCTCGCCGACGGCCGCGGCGTACGCCTCGTTCAGATCGGCCAGGTGGGCGGGATCGGTAAGGTACACGCGCAGCATGACGACGTCCTCCAAACCCGCGCCGGCCGCCTTGAGTACGGCGGTGACGTTGCGCAGCACCTGGGTGGTCTGTTCGGCGACCGTGGTGCCGACGACCTCGCCGGTATCGGGGTCGAAGGGAAGCTGCCCGGAGACCTGCAGGACGGGGCCCTTGCGGATGCCCTGGGACAGCGGCGCCGGCAGGGAGGGTGCGTTGTCGGTGGTGATGACGGTTCTGGTCATGGTGTTCCTCGAAGAGGGTGAGCAGGCGACGTGCAGGTGCGGGGTCAGTTCCAGGCTTGGCGTTCCTGGCTGCGGGGGTCGTCGGTCTGGGTCCACTCGGCGTCGATGCGCATGGTGGCCCTGCGCTCGGTGTCGTAGGGGTCCCAGCCGGGGTCGCCGGTCCTGGCGAACCGGATCCAGGTCTCGTGTACGCGGGTGGCGAGGTCCGCAGGGGGCTGGTCGGGGCCGAGCAGGGCGCCCGGGCCGTTGAGCTCGGGCCGGTCCGCGAGGTCGAAGACGAAGGGCAGCTCGACCGCGTGCGTGGCGCCGAGTTCTCCGTCCAGGGCCTTGGAGCGCCAGGCGAACTCGTAGGCGTAGGTGGCGGACTTCGGGTGGGCGGCGTGGGCGCCGGCGAGGGCCCGGCTGCCCGCGCCGAACAGCGCGTCGGCCATGATGGCGGACCGTAGCTCGGCGAAGGACGCATCGGGGCGGGACTTGCGGTAGGTCTCGACGAGTTGCGCCGGATTCGAGTGCGAGCGCGCCGCCGCCTCGTCGACGTCGGCTGCGGTCGAGGTGGCGTACTTGCCCACCGGGACCAGGTAGAGGTTTCCCTCTTCGGTATTGGTGCCGACGAGCAGGTCGACGTCGGCGCTCAGGCCGGCGGCGACGGATTCGGCGGGCTGTGTGTCGAGGACCAGGCTGAAGGGGCTGAGGCCGATCAGCGGGTCGCCGTGGGTTGCGGTCTGCAGGTCGATGCCCGCGAGTTGGGAGGCGGCCTCGACCAAGCGTTCGTCGGAGATGTCCGCGAAGGCGTCGACGTGGGGCTCGATGCCCAGGGCATCGGCCGCCGCCTTGGTGACGCGGGCGGCCTGCTCGGTGGTGAACGCGCCGAGGCCGCTGCCGCTCTGGACGATCGCGCGGCGGAACAGGCCCGCGGCCTCGGGGGTGGCGAGAACGCCGCCGACCGTGGTCGCCCCGGCCGACTGGCCGAAGAGGGTGACGTTGTCCCGGTCACCACCGAAGGCGGCGATGTTCCCCCGCACCCAGCGCAGCGCGGCGACGACGTCGAGCAGGCCGCGGTTGGCGGGCGCCCCGGGGATGTCGAGGAACCCGGCTATACCGAGCCGGTAGTTGAGGGTGACGAGGATGACGCCGTCACGGGCGAACGCGGAGCCGTCGTACAGGCTGGACCGCGTGGATCCGGCGACGAATCCGCCGCCGTGGACGAACACCATGACCGGCAGGTCACCGTCCTGCGCGGCGGCGGGCGTGAAGACGTTGACGGTGAGGTAGTCCTCGCCGCGGCTCCAACCGGCCCCGAAGTAGGGGGACATGTCGATGCTGCCGAGCTTGCGCTCGGACTGCGGGGCATTGGGTCCCGGCACGGTGGCATCCCGCACGCCGTCCCACGGCTCGTGCGGCTGCGGCGGCGCGAATCGGCCGGCGCCGCGGGGCGGAGCGGCGTAGGGGATGTTCAGGAAGGTGAGGGTGTCACCCTGGCGCAGGCCGCGGACGGCTCCTTGAGCGGTGGTCACGACGGTGTCGGGGTGGTGGCTCATGTGTCGTTCCTTTCCGCAGGCCTCAGGCCTGCTCGGTGTACGGGGCGAAGGGCGCCCAGCCCCGGATGGCGAACTTGTCTCCCTCGCGGACGACTTCGGCGGCGCCGTGGCCGCCCAGGTGCGCGGGGATGACAAGGGCGTTGTTGTCGACGGCCCAGCCCAGGAGCTTGCGGCGGGTGGCGCGGGCTTCGGCGGGGTCCTCGCAGAAGCAGCTGTTGGCGTCGGGCTCATGGATCTGGACCGGGTTGTGCAGCATGTCGCCGACGAAGAGGGCTCGGTCCGATCCGGACTCCAGCGTCAACACCGACGAGCCCGGGGTGTGGCCGGGTGCGAGGTCGAGGCGCAGGTTGCCGTCGATGCGGTGGCTGTCCTCCCAGAGCTGGGTCTGGCCGGCCTGGTGCACGGGGGCGACGCTGTCCTCGAAGACGTTCTGGTTGCCGCGACCGAGCAGCGGCTTGTGCTCGTTGGCGGGGTTCCAGAAGTCGAAGTCCGCCTTGGGCATGAGGTAGGTGGCGTTGGGGAACGTCGGCACCCAGCTCCGGCCGTCGAGGTAGGTGTTCCAGCCGACGTGGTCGATGTGCAGGTGCGTGTTGATCACGATGTCGACGTCCTCGGGGCGGACCCCGGCGCGGGCGAGGTTGCCCAGGAAGTCGGTGTTCAGACGGCTCCACACGGGCGCGTACGGGCGGTCCTTGTGGTTGCCGACGCCGGTGTCGACCAGGATGGTCCTGCCCTCGCTGCGCAGTACCCAGGTCTGGATGGCCGAGTTGACGATCCGGGTCTCGGCGTGCAGGAAGTCCGGAACCAGCCAGGAACGGTGGGCCTCCCACGCCTCTGCCGGGCTTTCCGGGAAGAACGCCTCGGGCGTCATGTCAACAGGGCCGAAGTACTCCCAGACACGGGTCAGCGTGACATCGCCCAGGGTGATGGTGTCCACGATTCTCTCCAGTTCGATCGAGTCCGCGTGCTCGGGCCGCGGGCGCGGGCGACACACGGATGAGCGGCTGCTCATGACGGGTACGGGGTGCGGCGCCCCTGCGGGGCCGAAAGCACCGGTGGCGCTGTGACCGCGGCCGCGGCGCCTCGGGCCTCGGGCGGTCCCGCCAACGAGGCCCGACGCAGGCATCGGACCGTGGGGCTTCGCCGATGGAAACAGGACCGCCCGGTATGCATCCCGTTCCGTGGACGACCCTGCTCAGCCATGGTGCGTCGCGTGGGGTATGCGGCGGTATGAGTCACGTGACTGCACCTGGACGCAGCGTCCTCGCCGCTGGTCCGGAGGCAACGCGAAAGCTCGAGGGGCCGTACATGGATCCATGGCGGTGCACGGCCCTGTGCCCTTCCGCGCCAGGCGAGCAGGCACCACTGCGACGGGAGGCCCGATCCTGGTCCTTGCCCTGTGCTCTCGGACGAACAGGGTCGTTCAGGCCTCCGTGCGACGGGCCTGCAGGCGCCCAGGTACCGCGCGGTGCACGAGCAGCGCGTCAGAGCCGACCCCGGTGGTCGCGGGACTGCGTCAGCCGCTGTGGCCGGCCCTGAGCAAGCACGGGAACGTCCCCTGATCACCACCGGCGGAACCGCGCGCTCAGCAGGCGGCTGCTCGTCCGGGGCTGTTCGCGGTGTCCGCGGCACCCGCTGCGTGATCGGCCGGGCAGATCCTTGCCGACGGGCCAGTGTGCGCAGCGGTCGGTGAGATCGGAGCGGCAGCGTCCGCGGCTCGGCTGTGCAGCGAGGGGACCTCGCCGCCTGCCGGCGGGGCCGCGGTGTGTGGGACAGCCGGCGGGGCCGGGTCCGAGGCTTGTGTGAGCGCGATCAGGGCCATGTCGAGACGGTCGATGTGGAGCAACAGGCGCTGCTGCGGCGACGATCGGCCGCCACGCATACGCGGTTCGTCGGAGAGCAGGGCCAGTGCTCTGGCGACCTTGGGGTGGGCCGAGGGGGAGGTGCTGCTCGGCCGACGAGTGGCGAGGCGGATCAGGTGCGTCGCCCTCCCCTGGGCGCGGTCGGCCGCCGCGGTGACCCGGGTGGCGTACTCGGCGTCGTCGACGAGCGGGAGGCGCCCGGCCACGGCAGCCAGACTTCGTGCGTGGTAGGCCCCGGCCTCCATCAGTTCCAGCAGGTGGCGTGCGCGATTGCGAGGGCCGCGCTGGGGATTGAGCGGGTGGGTGAGCGGCAGTGAGGCTTTGCGGTAGGACTCCAGTGCCCGGTCGAGATCATGGGCCGCGCGTATCAGGCTCGTCGTGGCGCCGGTGCTCAGGCTCCGCTTCGTCGCATCCAGGAGGCGTCTGAGGACCAGCAAGAAGTGGACCAGTTCCTCGTCGCTGGCCCGGCGGACCGTGAGGGGCAGCACGACAACGGTGGCAAGGACGCCGCAGGAGACTCCCAGCGCGGTCTCCTGCACACGCAGGACGAGCACCTCCGTCGAGAATGCGTCCAGCAGCGCGAGCAGCATGCTCAGCCCGCCGGTGATGAAGAACGTCACCGCCCAGTAGGCGTCGGACGGGGTGTAGAACATCCCGAACATGCACACCAGCAGTAGCACCAGGAGCAGCGGGCCGTACGGTCCGACCAGGGTGGCGAGGCCGTAGCCGAACACCGCGCCGAGAACTGTGCCCGCCAATCGGCGCGCGCTTTGCAGCAGGACCTCGCCAGTGCTCTCGGTGTTGATGAACACGACCCACGTGGCCACGACGGCCCAATACCGGTGGTCCGGGGACAACAGGTGACCGCCGAGCATGGACAGCGCGGAGGCGGCGGTCACCTGGAAGGCCTGCCGGGTCGTTCCCCGCTTGCGCTCTTCGGAGTCCGCAGCGCGGTACCCCCTGACACTGAATGCTCGTGTCTGCGGTGTGACGGGCGTGTGCGGATCCGTCCCGGTCACCACCGGCGAGCTGACGCGCGGACCGAGAAGGCGCACAGCCGCGGCCAGCTCGTCGAACCCGTGAAGACAGTCCTGCAGTGACGCGGATGCGGCCGGCAGGACCGCCGGGGCGTCAGCCCGTTCCTGCCGCCGGGGGGCGGTAGCCGTTCCCGAGGTGAGCTGGTGGCGGAGAGCTCGGATTCGTGCCGCGAGCCGTTGCCGTGCGGCCTGGTCCGCGGGATTCTCGGAAGCCGGTGGTGTACGGGCCGCGCGGACCGCGAGTACGGTCAGCCGCTGGGCAGCCACCTCCACGCGGGAGATGTGCCGCAGGATCTGGCCGTCGGTGGCCTCCTCGACCGCGCGCTCACCGAGAAAGTCCTCGATCAGGAGGACGACCACGTGCAGCCTGTCCAGACGGCGCTCCAACGACAGACTCAGTGCGTCGGCGTCCTGCCCGGCGGTGAGCAGGGCAGCCGTGTCCCGCAGGACGTCGCGCAGCCGCCCGTCGAAGGTGCCCTGAAGCCGGGAGAGGACACGCGACGCCGTCATGAATCCCGGGCAGTAGTGAACGGCCACGACGGCACCGAACGCGACAAGGACAGCCGCACCCATCTGCGGAAACTGGACCGCTCGGGCCCCGGTGAACTGCGACAGGAAGAAGCCCATGAAGCCGAAGATGCCCACGCCCTGCGCTCTGGCGCCGTACCGGCGGGCATGGACGGCGACGTAGATCAGCAGCAGGAACATGATCCCCGCCGCGACCGGGTACGGCGCCAGCACGGCTCCGGCGGCCAGGGCCGCGAGAAAGAGCGGAGCCCCGAGTCCCAGCGTGATGAGCTGGTTGCGCGGGTGCAGGTCGCTGATGGCCAGCGAGGTCACCATCGCGGTGAACCCGCCGACCAGCAACGCCGTGTTGGACTGCTCCAGGGCCGCCAGGACAGTCAGGGACGCGGCGGCGCCGAGGACGGCGCGCATCGCGGAGGCGAGACGCATCAGCCCGGGGTCGACGGCGGCGAAGCGGTCCCACACCGACGCCGCCTTCTTTGCCACCATGACGGTCTCCGTACATCCTTCCGTGAGCGGACGAGGCGATCGCCGGCCGACGGCGTGGGGCCGTCGATCCCTCCTTCGTCCGCCGCGGCGAACCGAGTGCCGATGAGGAAGGGGCACCGGAGGCCCTCGACGGGCCGATGCCGCGTCACCAGTCTCGGCGGGTCGGCAATCCGTCGGGTATGCGTCAGGTGACTGCTCTCCGAGGGGTGCGGCGGAGCGGTCGGGCAGGGCCCTCGGCCTACGGTCGGCCTGTGCATCCGCGCTTTCTCGGCGAGCGGTGCTGAGTACAACACCAGACCGGGCCGCCTTCCGGCCGGGTCAGCTGCGGCCGAAACCCGCCCAGTCCTTGATCTTGAAGGTGCTGCCGCGGCGCTCCACCTCGGCAGCGCCGTGGCCAGGAAGGTGAGCGGGCAGGACTGCTGGCTGTTCAGATCGGCGGACCACTGCGGGTGTGGCTCGGTCCAGCCCTCAGGCTGCCGCTGCCCGCACCAGCCGTCGTTCCCGCGCGCCGGCAGGGCGGCGACATGCGGCGGGCAGCCGACGGCTGGGCAGCCGTGGATCAGCTCAGGCCACGCGGCTTGGCCGAGGTAGGCGGCCAGAGCACCGCTCACGGCGTCTGCTGGTTCTCGTGTGCGGCCTCCAGGACGACGGCCAGTCGGTCGGCGACGTGGGCCGAGCAGCAGCCGAGTTCCACCAAGCCGCGCCCCATCACCGGGTCGCTGCCGCGGACGGACGGCAGGGTGACGCCGTGGAGCGCGAGGGCGGCGATGAGGCTCACCAGTACCAAGGCCGACACTCGACGATCACCGGCACGCCTACCGGGGCTGACCCCTTACCGTTCAATCCAGCAGCAAGCTCCAGGCCCGGCGTGCCCTGCCCTGTCACCGTCTGCGGGGCGTCGTAGGCGTCGATGTGGAAGGCGCCCTCCTGCCGGGCATGGTCCTGACTGGCTGCCAGTGCGTCGGCGTAGAAGCCTTCGGTGCGGCGCAGGCGTGCGCCGAGAGATTCGATGACGTCGGTCTTGGCCTTGGGTGAGAAGTCGGGCACGAACACGGTGGCGGGCAGGCCCGCTTCGCGCGCCGACCAGGCCACGGCGGCCCCGTGGTTGCCTCCCGACGCGCAGCAGACGCCCGCGGCCGGGGCGCCGCCTTCCGCGGCGCGGTGTCCAAGTCCAAGGGAGCCGGAATACCTCTGAGCGAGGATCGACACGTCGGTCGTATCGTCAGGCGTGGCACGCGACGAGGTGAACGTGTTGGGCAGGTCGGCCGAGGGGGACACGCTCGGACTGTGGTCTCCACGTGGCGGCGGAAGATGTCGGGCCGCGCGTAGTGGCCGACGGGGCGAAGCCGTAGCGAGAGCGCGGGACCAGTGCCATGTCGAGGTCCGCGGTCAATAGGGCCTCCTGATCCAGGACGGGCCCGGCCGGCACTTCGCCCAGCGGGCCGGTAATGCGGCCCACCCCGGGAGATGAGTTGCGCTGGGGCGTCACCGTACGGCGTGGGGTGGTCCAGGGGGAAGTCCCTCGTGCGCAGGCGATCGAGGTGGTGCCCTCACAGGCGGGACCGAAGCACTCCCGGGCTTAGTATCTGAGCAGTCTCAATTCCTGGAGCATCCGTGGAAAGTGGTGGAAGGGCTCAAGGGAACCAGGGCCCGGCACGCGATCTTGAACTGCCGATGGTGGGCCGGGAAACCGAGACCGCGAAAATCATGCGGCGGGTCGCCGCCGACCGGTCCCACAGCGAGGTGTTGATCCTCACGGGCGACCCCGGTGCCGGCAAGAGCGTGCTGCTCGACTTCGTGGCCGACCACGCCCGGCGCGAGGGCGGGCGGGTGCTGCGAGCGGTTGGCAACGAGTCCGAGGCGCACCTCGGATTCGCGGGTCTCCATCAGATGCTCCGCCCGGTGCTCGGCGACCTGGACGGCCTGCCGCCGCGGCAGCACTCCGCGCTCCGGACCGTCCTGGGGCTGGAGGAAGGCACCGAGGCCCCCGATGGCATGCTCGTCGGTCTGGCGGTTCTCACCCTGCTCTCGGACCTGGCGGAACCGGCGCCGCTGCTCCTGGTGGTCGATGACGCCCAGTGGATCGACCGCGCATCGCTGGACGTTCTCTCCTTCGTGGCCCGGCGCATGGACAGCGAACCCGTCACACTGCTGGTGGGAGTGCGCGCCGCGGCTGCGTTGCCCGGCTTCGACAAGGGATACGAGCGCCTCGAGATCGGTCCGCTGAGCAGCGACGCGGCGAACCGGCTGCTCGACCAGCAGCCGACACCGCCCACCGGCCGGACCCGCATGCGAATCCTGCAGGAGGCGGCCGGAAATCCGTTGGCCCTGGTCGAACTCGCCCGCGCCACCGCGACCCAGCAGCCCGACGGCAGCCGCGTGGAGGGCCCACTACCGGTCACCGAGCGATTGGAGCGGATCTTCGCGGAGCACGCGGAGTTCCTGCCGGAAGCAACTCGCCATCTCCTGCTGCTGCTCGCGGCTGCTGACGCGACGGACGCGCCGACGGCATCTCGGGGCCTTCCCGAGGCCGACGACAAGGCGTGGGTACCCGCGGAGCGGGCCAGTCTCGTACGCCAGGACGGCACCCGGATCTCCTTCCGCCACCCGCTCATCCGCTCGGCCATCTACCATGGCGCGTCCTTCGAGGAACGCAGGCAAGCACATCTCGCTCTCGCGCAGCTGCTGAGCGAGGAGCCCGACCGCCGCGCCTGGCACCTCGCCGCCGCGACCACGCGTCCCGATGAAGACGTGTCGGCCGCCCTGCAGCAGACGGCCGACCGAGCGCGGCGCCGGGGCGGCTATGCCGCCGCTGCCGCCGCTATGGAGCGCGCCGCACAGCTGAGCCCGCGCCGCGCGGACCAGGCGCGGCTGCTGACCGAGGCCGCCGTCATGGCCGTCTTCACCTGTCAACTCGGCTGGGTGGAACGTTTGGCCGCCGAGGTCCGCAAGCAGAGTGACGACCCGGCACTGATCAGCAGGGCCTCGCTGGCCGCCGGGCAGCTCATGACCCTGCGTCGGCACCATGCGGCGGCCTTCGCCCTGCTGAGACGTATCGCGGACGAGGCGGCAGCCGCCCACTCGCCCCGCGTGCTGGACGCGCTCGCCGCGGCCGCAGTGGTCCGCTACTACTCGGGCGAGGAGTCTCAGCACCGACAGATCGAGAACCTGCTCACCGCCATGCCGGACTCCACCGCCAGGGGCGCCCTGCGCGCCTGGGTACTGGCCGTCTCCGACCCCAACGGCGCGCGAGCCTTTCTCGCCCCGGCGCTGCCCGCACTGATCGCCGAGGCCAAGGACGACGCCGGCACTCTGACCGCGCTGGCCATCGTGGCCTGGATCCTGGACGAGACCGCCCTGGCCGCCAGGACCTTCGATGAGGCGTCCGACCGGTGGCAGGCCCGTGGCTCGCTGCCCGACGGCCTGGCATGCGCCGTCGGCTGGGCCTATCTGGAGCAGGGCCGGTGGGCCGAGGCCCGCTCGGTGGCCGCCGAGATCTCGGTGGTGGCGTCAGTGGCCGGGCTGGACCACGCCGAGGCGTGTGCGCGTGCGCTCGACGCGACGGTGCTCGCGCTGCTCGGCGAGCCGACCGACGCGCGACACCGGGCCGAGCAGGCGCTGGTCCTCGTCGACCCGCTGGAAAGCCGCTCCGTCGCGGTCTTCGCACATCGCGCCATTGGCCTGGCGGCAGTGGCCGAGGGCGACTACGACACCGCGTACACGCAGTTCCGCTCCACCTTCACCGACGACGGCGATCCGGTCCACTATCACGTCTCCTACACCGTCCTGGCCGAACTCGCCGCGGCGGCCGTCCGCCGAGGAAGGCAGGAGGAGGCCGCCGAACTGCTGGAGCGGTCGGCGCGGCGTCTGGGTACGGGCGCCTCGGCACGGATCACCGCATTGCTCGACCGAGGCCGCGCCCTGCTCGCTGAACCGGAGCACGCGGAACCGTACTTCCAGTCCGCACTGGCGGACGACGCGGGCGAGCAGTGGCCGTTCGAGCGGGCGCAGACACGGCTGGACTACGGTGAGTGGCTCAGGAGGCAACGTCGTATCGCCGAGGCTCGCCCGCTGCTGACCGCGGCACTCGACACTTTCCAACGGCTCGGCGCGCGCCCATGGATCGAGCGGGCGAAGGCAGAACTACGAGCCGCGGGCATCGAGGCCGCCGACAGCGTAGTACCCAGCGCCTTCACCGAACTCAGCCCCCAGCAGCAGCAGATCGTCCAGCTCGCGGCCCGCGGCCTGACGAACCGTGAGATCGGAGAGAAACTCTTCCTCTCGCCGCGCACGGTCGGTTCCCACCTCTACCGGGTGTTCCCCAAACTGGGCATCACCGCCCGGTCACAGCTCCGCGACGTGGTCGAAGGCACCCTGTCGGGCGCCGGCGCCCAGATCTGAGATCGCCGGCCCGTACACGGAAGAACTCGTCGGACGGCCTGCGCGGTGTGCCGCACGCCCCTCACCACACTGTCCAGGAGATGGCCGCCGCGTCCGACATCGTCGCTCTGTGCGTCAGCACCGACGACGTCCTGCACCTGGTCACCGGTGGACCTCCCGACGGCCTGCGGCCCGGTTCGGTCGTGGTCAACCACGGCACCGGCATCCCCGCAAACGCCCTGGAACTCACCAGGATCTGTGCGGCGGCCGGCGTGTAGGTCCTGGACGCACCAGTCAGCGGAGGCCGTCCCGCTGCCGAGGAGCGGCGGCTGACCACCATGGTCGGCGGACCGCAGCCGGTGGGAGAACGTGCGAGCCGGTGTTCGCGTCGTTCTCCCGCCACGTCGTCCACCTGGGCGAGGCGGGTGCAGGACAGACCGCGAAGCTGTTCAACAACGCGCTGCTGATGATGAACCAGGCCGCGATCGCTGAGATCGTCGACCTGGCCGCCCAGCTGGGCATGAATCCGGCACGGCTGGTCGACGTGCTCAGCTCGGCAGCGCCTCCAGTGCCGCTGACCTTGCGCCGGTATCAATGATCTACATCGAGGCCATCGCGCACAGGGAGGAACGACCCGTCCGACCGTGAACTCCTGCACGGCTGGGCGGTGACCTCGACGCTGGAGCGGCAAGCCGGGAAGCCGGGACTTTGCGTATCGGTAAGGGACTCGGCTGCGCGCGGGTTCAGCCCCCGTCCATGAGCTGGCAGGATCGTCCTCCGTCTCTGGAGCACGATCCTGTCGGGCCTCATTGAGGCCGAGTTGAGGCCGCAAGGACAGGAACAGACTGACAAGGGCTGACTGGCCCCAACATGGATAACCGTATCTGACCTGCGAAAACGTCAAGGATGAGCGTTGATCGGCAAGGACCGTCAAGATCCTCAAAGGACGAGCGGCCCTCGGCGAACAGGGTGTCCTGTCACGCCCGCTGCATCGGTCTGGGGCGGAGCGTCTTCCCCGGCGATTCAGTGCTTCCGGAGAACAGCCCACCGGATGCCGGGGCCTCCCCGGCCCGGGTGCTCCGGACACACCGACAGCCGTACGGGGAGTTCACCGAACTGACCCCTGGCTGGAGCGCCGTGATCGAGCTCGAGGCTCCCGAGGGCACGGACCTGTCCTGGGTGCAGCCCATGGCCAACCTCCGAGTGGCCCAGATGGAGGCATCCAGAGAGTGACTGGCACCGAGCCTGAGGGGCGTCTGCAAGTGGAGATCGTGTACGAGCGGCCGTCGGCGAACAAGGTGATCTGTCACGCCCGCTGCGTCAGTGTGGGGCGGAGCGTCTTCCCCGGCGATGCGGTGCTTCCGGTGGACGGCCCGGTGGATGCCGGGTCTCCGCCGGCCCGGGTGGTCCGGATGCACCGGCCGCCGTTCGGAGAGTTCTCCGAACTGCCCCCGTCTGGCACGCCGCCGTCGATCTCGAGGGCCCCGAGGGTGCAGACCTGTCGTGGGTCCAGCCCGACGTGAACCTCCGAGTGGTCCCGCCGACGACCGGCACGGAGCAGGGGCAGGCAGGCTGAGCATCGCCTTGTCGATCCATGCTCATCTTGGCCATTTCACCAGGTCACTCCTGGCATCGTTGTCGACTGCGTTCGGCCCGCCGCAGGGAGCCCGTGTGTCCCCTTCCCATCCCGTCGCTCAGCGACGGCAGTTCCCGACCGTGCGGCACTTCGCGCACCTGGTCTTCCTGCTTACGGTCGCGGGCACTCTCGTGCGGCTCGTCGAGCTGAACAGCGAGTTGTGCTGGAGGGTCGCACCGGCTACCGCCGCCCTCGGCCTGCTCTACATGGCCGGGCCGGCCCGCTGGGACCGTTTCGGTGCCGCGGGACGGCCGGTCTGGCTGTGGACGCTGGTACTTCTGTGGGCCTGGACCTCCTGGGAGATCCCGGTACCACTCGCCTTCGCCTACACATGGCTCGCTGTTCCGCTGGCGGTGCTGGCACTGCGGATGCCCGGGCGCGGGGTGACGGTCGCGACGGTGGGCGCGATCACGGCCGGGCTGCTCGCCTCGCTGGTACGGATCGGCGGCGTCGACGCCGATGTGCTGGGGCCCCCGCTCGCCGCCCTTGGCGCCACCGTCGTCCTCTACCGTTCCCAGCAACGTTTGAACAGCCAACTGGAGTCCACACGCGGTGAGTTGGCGAACCGTCAGCGTGAGGCCGGACGGCTCGCCGAGCGGGCGCGAATCGCCCGGGACCTGCACGACACCCTCGCTCAGGAACTCGCGGGCAGCCGCATGCTCCTTCAGGCCGCCGAACGGGACTGGCAGCGCAACCCGGACGCCGCCCTGCGCCAGGTGCGTGCTGTCTCCCAGGCCCTCGGCGCGCACCTGGAGGAGACCCGGAGCATCATCAGAGACCTCACACCGCCCGCCCTGGAGCGGGACGACCTGGAAACCGCCCTGCGCGGGCTGTGCACCCGCCTGCAGTCCGCCACCACCGCACCGCACGTCGCCTTTCGTGCGGAAGGAGCACCTCACCTCCTACCCACCGAACGTGCCGTGACGCTGCTGCGCGTGGCTCAGGGCCTGCTCGCCAATGCCCGCGAACACGCCCGGGCGACCCACGTCCATGTCACTCTCACCCACGGGGACGGCTGGGCGGCTGTCGAAGTCCGTGACAACGGACGGGGCTTCGACCAACGGATCGCTCAACCCGTAAGCCCGAACCGGGGGTTCGGACTGGTCGCCGCCAGGGAACGCCTGAGCTCCCTCGGCGGCACGCTCACCGTCGACAGCACCCCGGGCTACGGCACCAGCGTCCGGGCCGTACTGCCGGTGGCCGACCGCGACCTGGTCGGCGCCTCGTGACCGAGAAGACGCTGCGGGTGCTGATCGTCGACGACCACACCGTTGTACGAGCCGGTCTGCGTGCTCTTTTGGAGGGCGAGCCAGGCCTCGATGTGATAGCCGAGACGGGCGATGGCAGGGAGGCCGTACGGCTGGCCCAGCGACTGCGGCCCGACGTGGTGCTCATGGACCTGCGGCTGTCGGACGGCGCAACGTCGGACGACGGCTTCAGCGGGATCGAGGCGACACGCCGTATCACCGCCGCCGCACCGGGCGTCCATGTCGTCGTGCTGACCAGCTACAGCGGCCGTGGCGATGTCGTCCGCGCCGTCGAGGCAGGCGCCCGGGGCTACATCCTCAAGGCCGGCCCGCCCGAGGAGCTGTTCCGTGCCGTGCGCGCCGCAGCTGCCGGCGGCATGGGCTTGGCCCCCGAGGCGGCGGCTCGCCTCGTGGGTCGGCCCGCCGAACCGGGGCCCGTGTTCACCGATCGTGAGTCCGAGGTCGTTCGACTGCTCGCCGAGGGGCTCAGCAACCGGGCCATCGCCTCGGCCCTGTTCGTCACGGAAGCCACGGTCAAGACCCACCTGGTCAGGATCTATCGCAAGCTCGGCACCGAGAACCGGGCCGGCACGGTCAGTGAGGCTGTGCGGCTAGGACTGCTCGAACTGGACGTGGGCTGACCGTTCGGGGGATACCGCGTGCAGCTCCGTGGCCGTGCTGATCAGCAGGACGCAGAAGCACTCCGGACGCCGTCGAGATCCACGGAGCAGCCGGCCCCTGTCATGCGTCGTGCCAGACCGGACAGACGGTCGGAAGTGTCGGCCACGAGCAATGACGAGCCAGGTGCCGTGCCGGGCCGATCCCTCACCTGACTCAGGACGGCCAGAAACATTCCCAGCACGCCCGGCTACTCGTCGGTGAGCAACTCGCCGGCCTCTCGGACGACGACCGTCAGGTCGTGGTCCGCGTCGTCCGCCACCGTGCGCAGGCAGTCGACGAAGGCGTCCCAGTGGTGGCCGAACCAGTCCGGGGATCCGAGCCGGGCGCCCATTCGGGTCCTCGATCCGTTGATCAAGGCGTCGGACGGCTCAACTGCGATGCTCCGGAGCCACGTTGCTCATCTATCGAGCGGTGCTCGACCTGCCGCGTGAACGTTGACAGGTTCGGTGGGAGGGCGGTGCCGGACTGTCATGGTCCGGCACCGCCCTCCTCGCTACGTGGCGCACTGACCCAGTGGGCCGATGCGGCGCGGGTCGGTCCACTTCCTACGCAAAGACGGACAACAGGAGGGCCATGCCCAAACCCAGCACGCTGACCAGGGTCTGCACCACCGTCTGCGTCTTGGTGGCTTGGGTGAGATCCATGCCGAAGGATTCCTTGACCAGCCAGAAGCCGGCGTGGTTCACGTAGTTCAGCCCGAGGGAGCCTGCCCCGATGGCCACCACGAGCAGCGATGCCTCCAGGCCGCCTCCGCTGACCATGGGGGCGATGATGCCGGTGGCGGAGACGATGCCGACGGTGGCGGAACCGGTGGTCAGCGACAGCAGGAGTGCGATCAGCCAGCCCAGCACGATGACGTTCAGATGCGCCCCCTCGGCGGCGGAGGCGATCGCGTCGCCGATGCCGGAGTCCTGGAGAACCTGCTTGAACGCACCACCGCCACCGATGATGAGCAGGATGGCGGCGATGGACTTCAGGCTGTCCGTCAGGGATGCGCGGACCTCCTCGCCGGAGCGGCCCGTGCCCAGAGTGGTCACGCCGAGAGCGAAGAGCAGCCCGGCGAGCATCGCCACGACGGGTTCGCCCAGGAAGGTCAGCGCGGAACTCACGGTGCTCGTCTCGTCGAGCACCGTTTCGGCGAGGGTACGCAGCAGCATGAGGGCGACAGGGACGAGCACCGCGGTGATGGCCAGCCCGGTTGGTATCCGGGAACGGGAGGTGACGTCCGTATCCGCCGATGACGCATGCGGAGCGCCGGCCGTCACGCTGACGGGCGACTTGTCTCGGACGGACTGCGACGCACCCGTGAACTGCTCGACAAGAGCCTCGTCCGGGCGGACCTCGGCAAGGCGCGGCGCGATCCACCGGGCGTAGACGGGGCCGGCCAGGATCACGGTGGGGACGGCGCAGACGAAGCCGACGACCATGGTGAGGCCCAGGTCGGCGTGGAGACCGGTCATGGCGGTGAGCGGCCCCGGGTGCGGCGGCAGCATGCCGTGCAGGGTGGACAGCGCGGCGATGGCCGGTACGCCGAGCAGGACGTAGGGGGAGCCCTTCGTGCCGCCCTGGGCCTCCAGCCGGCGCGCCACGCTGAAGATCAGCGGCAGCAGCACGATCAGGCCGACCTCGAAGAACATCGGGATGCCGATCACGAACGCCGCGGCCGTGACCAGCCAAGGCAGCCTTTGGGTACTGGAGCGGTCGATCAGGGCGTGGGCGAGGGCGTCGGTGGCGCCCGAGTCGGACAGCAGGCGCCCGAGCATGGCGCCCAGGGCCAGTGTGATGCCCACGTCCCCGAGGGTGCCGCCGGCACCGTCCTCAAGGGACTCCACCAGTTTGGCGGCGGGCTCACCGGCGGCGAGGCCGGTGCCGACAGCGACGACGATGAGCGCGACGAACGGATGGATGCGCAAGCGGGAGTTGATGAGGTAGATCAGGGCCGTGATCGCGATGGTGAGGATGAGCAGCAACCACCAGGTGTGCGTGGTCATGCGGGTGCCTTTCGAGGGACAGGTGATGGGCATGGCGAAGTGAGCCGCAGCGCGGAAGGGTGTTTGTGCGGCTGGTGTCAGGAGGGGCGGGCGGTAGCCCGGTCAGTCCAGTCCGAGATCCCTGACGAGACGGGCCACAGATGTGTCCTGTTCGGACAGGTACGCGGCGAAGGCGTCGCCGGTGGTGAATGCGTCGGTCCAGCCATGGCGGCGGAGTTCCGCTTTCCATTGCCGGGACCGGTGCATCGCCGTCAGCGCTTCGATCCACCGCTTCCGGTCGGCGCCTTTGATGCCGGGCGGCGCCACGACTCCCCGCCAGTTGCTGAAGACCAGGTCGATGCCGGACGCCCTGAGGGTCGGTACTCCGGGCAGTGCGTCGATCGGTCGTGGGCTGGTCACCGCCAGGACCCTGAGCTGACTGGCGTCGATCTGGTCGAGGAACTCGCCGAACCCGGTGGTGGCGAAGTCGACCTTGCCGTCGAGGAGAGCGGGCAGCAGGTCGCCGCCACCGCCGCCATAGGCGACGTAGCCGACCCGGTGCGGGCCGATAGCGACGGCCTTGGCCAACTCCATGGCCAGCAGGTGGTCCGGCCCCCCAAGTGAGGATCCGCCCCCGACCTTCAAGCGCGCGGGGTTCCTTTTCCAGGCGGCGATCAGGTCGTCGATCGACCGGTAGGGCGAGTCACGGCGCACGACCACCGCGCCAGCCTCCTCGACCAGCCGGGCCAGCGGAGTGGTCTCGATGACGGACGCCTTCGCGTGTGCCACGTGCGACGCACCGATCACTCCGAGACCCATCTGCAGGACGAGCTTGCCGTTGCCCCGCTCGTTCACGATGCGCTGCAGGCCGACCGTGCCGCCTGCTCCCGGCAGGTTGAAGACCTGCACGCCGGAGTCCACACCGGTCTCCTGCAGCACGCGGGCCACTGTCCGGGCCGTGGTGTCGTAGCCGCCACCGGGGGTGTTCGGAACCATGATCCGCAGCCCGGTGTCGGCCCCTTCCCCGTCGGGCAGCACCTGGCACCCGGCGACGAGAAACAGTGACAGCGCGAGGAGGGCGCCGCGAAGGGCGTGCGAGCGACCTCTCATGGCACCTCTCTTCCGCAGCCGTCGCGATGGACGTCATGATTGTGCGGCCCGTGGTGCGAGCCGCCCAGTTTGTGTCAGCAGTAGAGATTGAGTTCGTTGTGGTCACCAGTTTTCGGCGTCATACCCTCGCGGGCGAGATGCTGGCGCTGCAGCTCGCCATCGTCGTGGTCGTGCTGCTGGCGGTCGCGGCGCTCTCGCTCGCCCAGTCGGAGGCCACGTTCAGCCGGGTCGAGGGCCGCCGCGTGAGTGCGCTGGCCGAGCAGTTGGCCGCCAATCCACTGGTGCGGGGCCAGCTCCCGCGTCCGGCGCCGGAGGAGACGCTGGCCCCGCTGACGCACTCCACGCTGGTGCAGTCCGGGATCACCTCCGTGACGATCGCCGACTCCTCCGGTCGCATCGTCAGTTCGACCAACCCGACGGTCATCGGTGACCGGCTGCGGCTCGGACCGGGGGTGGCCCGCGGACGGGGCTGGTCCGGCTCGCTCACCTGGGACGGCAGCCGCGAACTGGTGGCGCAGGTGCCGGTGCTCGGCGCGGCGAGCGGGGACCTGGGGCGCACCCTGGGCACCGTCATGATCGGGGAGGCGTCCCCGACGGTGTGGCAGCGGCTCAGCGGTGCTTCTTCCTATCTCCTCGCCTACCTGGGCATCGCCAGCGGGCTGGGCCTCGCCGGCTCCTGGCTGCTGGCCCGACGGGTCAAACGGCAGACGCTCGGTCTGGAGCCGCGAGAGATCACCGGGCTCGCCGAACACCGCGAGGCCATGCTGTACGGGATCGCCGAGGGCGTGGTCGCCCTGGATCCCCAGCAGCGCCTCACCCTGGTGAACGAGGTGGGCAGACACCTGCTGGACCTGCCCGAGGAGTGCGTGGGCCGTACGCTGGGCGAGCTCGGCATCGACGGCCGTCTTCACGACGTACTCACCGGCACCCGGCCCGAAGCGGAGCACGGGCCCGACGAAGTGGTCATCCGGCACGGTCGCGTGCTGGTGATGAACAGGATGACCGTCACGAAGAACGACCGCCTGCTCGGCTCGGTCACCACGCTGCGGGACCGCACCGAACTGGCCCGGCTGGAACGCGAGATCGGCTCCTTCCGCAGCACGTCCGAGCTGCTACGGGCCCAGACACACGAGTTCGCCAACCAGCTGCACACCATCTCCGGACTCATCCAGATCGGCGAGCAGGACGAGGTCGTACGCTACGTCCGTGCGCTCACCCGGCGCCGCCAGTCCCTGGACATGACCATCGGCCGCCGCATCCACGATCCCGCCATCGCCGCCCTCCTCATGGCGAAGGACTCCCTCGCGGCCGAACGCAGGATCACCCTGAAGATCTCGGACGTCACCTCCCTCGGCCGGCTCGCCTCGGAGGACGCCGCCGACGTGGCGACCGTGGTCGGCAACCTGGTCGACAACGCCATCGACGCCGCAGCTGGAAGCGACCTCGACGACCGGGAACCCTGGATCGAGGTCGAACTCCGGCAGGACGCGTCCAGCGTGGAGATCGTGGTGTGCGACTCGGGCCCGGGCGTGGCTCCCGAACTCGCCCAGGAGGTCTTCCACCACGGTTTCACCACCAAGGCCGCCGCGGAGGGCGAGCGGGGCATCGGCCTTGCACTCACCCAGCTCGTCTGTGAACGACGGGGCGGGGAGATCAGGGTGACCAACACCGCCGAAGGCGCCCGGTTCACCGCGCGCATGTCCGTGAGCCACTCAACGGAAGCGATCGAGGAAGGAGCAGCACGTTGACGGACACCTCCGGCACGATCGAC
This sequence comes from Streptomyces sp. NPDC002144, assembly GCF_053593695.1. Lineage (NCBI taxonomy): Bacteria > Bacillati > Actinomycetota > Actinomycetes > Kitasatosporales > Streptomycetaceae > Streptomyces > Streptomyces sp. NPDC002144. The sequence continues at coordinate 28,939 of NZ_JBSFDB010000011.1, read as the reverse complement.
GTTCTCGTCGTCGACGACGACTTCATGGTGGCTCGGGTCCACCGCACCTTCGTCGAGCGGGTGCCTGCGTTCAGGGTCGTCGGCACCGCGGGCACGGGTGAGCAGGCCATCACCGCAGTCGACGAACTGCGCCCGGATCTCGTTCTCCTCGATCTTTATCTCCCCGATGTCTTCGGCCTGGACGTCATCCCGCGGCTGCGCACCGCGGGACACGACTGCGACATCATGGTCATCAGTGCCGCGCGCGAGGCCGACACCGTGCGCGGCGCGGTCCGCCACGGTGTCGTGGACTACCTCCTCAAACCCTTCGACTATGAGGACCTGAAGCCCCGCCTGGACCGGTACGCCGCACGGCGCGGCCGGCTTCTCACCACGGTGGTGCGCGGCCAGGCCGACATCGACCGGGCTCTGTCCGCAGGGTCTGTCCCCGTTGCTGTCGCCGGACTCCCGAAGGGCCTGAGCGTGGAGACCGCCGACCTCGTCCAACGCACGCTTCGCGATGCGGACGGCACCCTGTCGGCCGCCGAATGCGCGGCCGCCACCGGTATCTCCCGTGTCAGCGCCCGCCGTTACCTGGAGCACTTCCACACCACCGGCACGGCGGCCGTCGCCCTGCGCTACGGCGCGGCCGGCCGGCCCGAGCGGCGCTATGGCTGGCGAGGGTGAGAAAGAGAGTGTCCCTCCCATCATCGGAATCGATCTGAAGTGCGACGTAGGGGGATTTTCGAATCAGACTCCGCCCCGAGTTCCGAGGCGGAGCCTCTGCGCGCTGGAAGGTGAATCCGCTGCGGGCGAGTTTCGAGGCGCGGAAGCTGGTTGGGTTCGTCCTTCCAGGACGCGTTCTGGACGCAGGTTGGACACAAGGATCGGAAAAGACCGACAAGGACTGAGAAGGGGTGAGGTGTCAAACCGCTCCTGAGCTGGGAAAACGGCCAAGATTGGCATTGATCGACAAGGGCCGCCAAGATCCTCAAAGGACTCATAATCCGTCGGCCGTGGGTTCGAGTCCCACCCGCCCCACCAGTGCAGGTCTGTGACCCCGCGGAAACGTCTCAGCGGGTGTGCGGAGCAAGGACTTTGAGCCACGGTACCGCGGAGTTCTACTGCCTGAGGTCGATCGTGCGGACCGGCTGCCCTGTCGTGCGGGCGATGGTGTCGAAGTCGCGGTCGTGGTGGAGGAGGGTGAGTCCGGCTTCCTCGGCGGCTGCGGCCACGAGGAGGTCCACGGGACCCGCGCTGCGGTGTTCTCCCTTGGCGGTCAACTGTTCCTGGATGATGCGGGAACGGCGGTAGACACCGTCGGGCATGGGGCACCAGGCGTAATGGGCGTCGAGCGCGGACTTCAAGCGGGCGCGGTCCGGGGCCGAACGGGCCGAGTAGAGGACTTCCAGTTCGGTGAGGTCGCAGATCGCGACGAGGCCGGCAGCGATCCTGTCGTCCCATTCGGCCGTGTTCTGGCGGAGCAGGACGCGGCCGAGGGCGGAGGTGTCGATGAGGTAGTCGGCGACTGTCACTCGTGCGCTCCGGTGCCGCGGTCATCGTCCGCCGCGCCCGCGCTCGTGGGGCGGTATGCGCTCTTGTCCAGCAGTAGACCGATGTCCAGGGCGCCCTCGGCCACCAGTTCGCGGGCCTCGTCGAGTGCTCGCAAACGCCGGTAGCGGGCCGTGACTTCCCGCAGCGCGGTGTTGATGGTGTCGCGTTTGGTGGTGGTGCCGAGTTCTTTGGCTGCTTCTTCCAGTGCCTCGTCGTCGAGATCGATGACCGTCCGACTCATGGTGGCCTCCTCCGCTCGAATGTATCAAGCGGAGCGTATCAAGATACAAGATCTTTTGTATACTCAAACTTATGGCATGAAGTGCCAAGTTGAGTCGAAGCGACATGTGGCACGCGATGACGGCCCGCCGGAACCTGGGTTCGGGCGGGCCGCGGGGGAGGTCAGAGAGCAGGGGTCAGCACAGGCACGGGTTCGTGCTCCGTCCCAGGGCGATGATGTCCTTGTCCCTCAGCGCACCCGAGTAGGCCTGTACCTCGTCCACGTCGCCATGGAGGTACTCGCCCCAGCCGTGACCCACCTCGGCCCGGCCGATCTGGAGGGCGCCGGTGCTGGGCCAGCCATCGGGGAGGGTCGTGGTCGCGTCGGCGTTGGTGTAGCCGTCGAGGTAGAGCTTGATCGTGTCGGTGGCGTCGTCGTAGACCACGGCGAGGCGATGGCCCTGGCCCTCACCACCGTCCGCGCCCGCGATCCGGGACACCACTCTCTCGGGGGCTCCGGCCTCGTCCTTCTCCGGCATCACCAGTTGCCAGGTGTGCGTGGACGGCTCGTAACGCACCTTGAAGGCGTCGGTGTGTTCACCGGCCTGCGAGAGCACGGTCATCGGGTGGGCGGGCTCGGAGTCCGCGAGGCGTACGACGACGCCGAGGGTGAAGCTGTCCCCGGTGTCCACGACGGGCCCGTCGGCAGCGGCGTACCCGCTCTCGCCGTCCAGACGGAGATGTCCCTCGCCGACGAGTGGCGGCGGTACATAGGTGCAGTCGGGGTCGATGTCCGGGATACAAGAATCGTCGGAGCCCCGGTAGATCGAGGCGCCCGTGCCGAGCCGCAGCGGCGCGCCGTCCGTCTGCTCGGGGCTCACACCGTCCGTCGCGTTCTCCAGCGACCAGTGGCCGAGCAGCTTGGGCTTGCGGTACGCCAGATCGGCCGCCTCGTCCGGCACCACGACCCGGTCGTGAACCTGTACGTCACCGATGTCCCCGTGCCACCGGTCCCGATAGCCGGCAGCCCCGCGGGCGCGCCCGATCTGGAAGGCGCCGGCCGCCTCGGCGGGAGTGGCGTCGGCCGCGGTCCCGGCCTCGTGGCCGTTGACGTACAGCAGCGCCTTTCCGGTCTCGGCGTCGTAGAGCCCCAGCAGATGCGTCCACTCGCCGGTCTCGGGGGCACCGCCGGACACCCGCGCGCCGCCGATCGCGAACGACCAGGCGAGCCCCGAGTCCTGACGGTGCAGACCGAGGTTGAAGCCGGGCGCCCCGTCGGCGTCCTGGCTGGCGACGGTCATGTTCCGGTCGGTCTCGGCGGGCCGTACCCACGCGCTCACCGCGAACGTCTTGCGGATGTCGGCCGCCGGGGCATCCGGGGTGAGGAAACCGTGGCCGCTGCCGTCGAGGCTGACCGTGGCGGTGGTCGCGGTTCCCACGGGCGCCGGGCCGCCGAAGGTCACGCCGCTCCCGGCACGGGCGGCGGTGCCGGTCTCGGCGGCGGCCGAGCGGGAGCCCGCCGGGTCGTCCAGCCTCCAGCGGGCGACGGGAGCACGGCCGTCCTTCACGTTGAAGTCGTAACGCGACTCTCCGCTGCTGCGGCCCGACCGGTCGATCGCGCGGACCGTCAGCGACTTGGGTCCTGAAGTGAGCGGCAGGTACGGGATGGTCACGGCCGCGCCCGGCCGCTCCGCGGAGACGGTTCCGTAGGGGCCGCCCAGGAAGCCGTACGTGTACGACACCACGTCGTCGGAGGGCGAGTCGACGGTGAAGTGGCCGTAGACGCCCACTCCGTCCACCCAGAACACGTCCTTGGGCTCGGGGTAGTCGGGAGAGGTGATCGTGGCCTTCTCCGGACTCGTGTCGTCGTACACGAACGAGCAGACCGAGCCGTCGCCCTCGTCGCTCCATGCGGAGGTCGACTCGCCGTCGTTCGCGCGGACATGCCAGGAGATGACGGTGTTCGCCGGGATGTCGTTCGGCACGCTCCAGTACTGACTGGATCCCGACGACAGGGTGATGGTGGTGTAGGTGCGCCGCTGCTCCGTCCCTGCCGCGTCCGTCCACCAGGCTTCGAACTCGCCGCTGACCGGGCTGGACTCGGAGGGCTGGTTGTCCTCCTCGGGGTCGTACAGCACTGCGCTGAGCCTGGGCGGCGCCGAGACGTACGGCGTGTCTTCGCCGGTCGCGCAGGCTTTGCCTCCCGATCGGAGGTCCTGGACGAGCGGCTGCCTCGGCGGCAGGTTGTCCACCGCGTGCGCCGTCCCGGCGGCCGTGGCCAGCAGCGCCGCCGCACAGCTCCCCACCACCGTCCGTCTCCGTCGGCCCGTCCATCTGAATCTGTTCAAGTGGCCCTCCCCTGTCGGCGCTTGAGACTTGTGGATCACACAGGTGCACGAAGCTAACAGGGGCCACTGACAGCACCGGAGGGGTTTTCCATGCATGACGCCGGGCGGGGGAGGGCCGGTTCGGCCGTGTAGGCGAGTGCTCTCCGGGCGGCTGCCGCTTGCACGGAGGACGGCGGACACGCATCCGGACCATGCCGAGCCCAGGTTCCTCCGCCGTTTCTGGGGTGGCGGCACGTGCTGCGGCACTGTGCGTGGAGGGTCTGGCCGCCGGGGACGCCGCCCGGTCGGCTACGAGGTGATGGTCACGGATCCGCGTGCGTTGTAGACGACGGCGTCCTTGCGTTCGCCGTACGACCGGAAGACCGCGACCGCCTCGTCACGCAGTACGCCGGACACGACCCGGATGCCGCGCTGCTCGAACTGGGCGGCCCAGTCCTCGCGCATGGGGCCTTCGTCGAAGCCGGTGAGCTGTTCCAGCTCGGGGCCTTCGCCGGGGATGACCAGACGGCGGACTCCGGACCACATCGCGGCGCCGTAACACATGGCGCAAGGGCGCCAGTTGACGACCAGTTCGAGATCGGGACCGCCACGCGCGCCGAGGTCCCACGCTCCCAGACGGGTCTGCGCGAGGGAGATCGCGACGACCTCGGCGTGGGTGGAGGAGAGCCCTGAGGTCAGGACGAGGTTGACTCCGGCCGACACGAGTCGTCCGGTCTCCGTCTCCACGACGAGGGCGGCGAACGGCCCGCCGGTGTCCTCGCGGTGGTTGCGTTCGGCGAGACGGTTGGTGAGACGGACCCGGTCTTCGTCGGTGGGCAGGGTCTCGGGCACGTCGGCCAGTTCGGTCAGCACCCATGGGGGGAGTTGGGCACCGAACGTGGTGGCGAAGGCGGAGGCGTCCATGGCGCGGGTCTCCAGTTGCAGGCGGGACGGATCAGGTGCCCGGGCGGATGTTGGGCGCGAAACGGGCCAGGGTGACGGTCTCGATGGCCGCGATGATGTTGTACGCCAGCGCGGACACCGCGGTGAGGACCGCGACCGAGGCCCAGAGGTGGTCGTAGTCGAAGGTGGAGGAGTCCTTGAGCATGGCGTAGCCGAGCCCCTGCCCGGTGGAGAGCCATTCGGCGAGCAGCGCGCCGATCAGGGCTCCGGGGACACCGACGCGGGCGCTGGCGAAGAACGCGGGGACCGCGCTGGGCAGCATGACCTTTCGGGCGACGGTCCAGTCACCGGCGCCGTACGCGCGGCACAGGTCGGCCGCCTGGCGGGACGCGGAGCGCAGGCCGAAGGTCATGGTGACCAGGGCGGGGAAGAAGACGACCAGGCCGCTGATGACGGTGGTGGCCAGCAGACCGCGGCCGAAGACGAGCGTGATGAGCGGGGTCATCGCCACCAAGGGCACGGAGCGTACGACGACCGCCATCGGCAGCAGGGCCTGTTCGACGCTCCGGAGGAGGACGAAGACGACCGCCACGCCCACCGCCGCCGCCAGCCCGGCGACGAAGCCGGACCCGGCGTCCAGCAGCGTGCGGCCCAGACCGGAGGAGACCAGGGAACGGTGGGCGCCCGCGTCCGCGCCCGTGAACAGGTAGTGGAAGATGTCGACCGGTGACTTGGCCACCAGCGGGTCCAGGTCGTAGACCCGAAGGAAGACGATCCACAGGACGACGACGGCCGTCATCGTCACGATCACGTTCAGCAGCGGGCGCAGCACGCCGGCCGCGAAGCGCAGCACGGGGGCCGCGTCCGTCCTGGTCCCCGTCTCCGTCGCGGTGCTCATGCGCCTCCGCCTTCCACTGTCGTCGTGCGCGACCACGGCAGGGCGTAGCGGGCGATGAGCCCGACCGCGCCGTACGCGACGCCTGCCACCGCGCCCGAGACCAGGGCGATGCCCCAGGTGCGGGGCACGTCGAGCTGCTGCTGGGCGATGGTCATGGCGATACCGAGGCCGCTGTCGACGCGGCCGAGGTACTCGCCGATGATCGCGCCGAGCAGCGCCGCCGGACCGGCGATCTTGAGCGCGGCCAGCGTGCTGGGCAGCGCGGCGATCAGGCGGACCCGCAGCATCTGCTGCCAGCGGCCGCCGCCGTAGGCGCGTACCAGGTCGAGCGCGGCCGGGTCGGCCGAGCGCAGCCCGAGCAGTGCGCCGATGAGGGTGGTGAAGAAGACCGACAGCCCGGCCATCGCCGACATCGGCTTGTCCCCGTCGAGGACGAGGGACAGGATCGGGCCGATCGCCACGATGGGCAGGCAGTACGAGGCCACAGCGATCTGCGTGATCACCCGCTCCAGCACGGGCACCAGCAGCACCAGTACCGCCAGACCCAGCGCCAGCCCGTTGCCGACGAGATAGCCGGTCAGGGCCTCTCCGAGGGTCTGCTCGACATGCGGGCTGTAAAAGGTCCAGCCGTCGTCGAACACGCTCGCCACGACCGCCCAGGGGGTGGGCACGCCGTCCCCGGTGCCGACGACCGTGGCGGACAGCAGCGACCACGCCCCGATCAGAGCCGCGATGCCGACGGCCCCGCCGGTCCAGGCGGAACGCCGCGCACTCATGACGCCTCCACCACGGGATCGACAGCGTCGGCGGCGCTGTCGGCGGGCGTGTCGGCGCGGCCGAACAGGAGCTCCGACAACTGGTCGGCGTACGCGTGGAATTCGGGCGAGCGCATCATCTCCGGTGTGCGGGGACGGGGCAGGTCGATGGTGACCTTCTCCACGATCCGGCCCGGACGGGGCGACATGACCGCGACGGTGTCGCTCAGCAGCACGGCCTCGTTGATGGAGTGCGTGACGAGCAGGGTGGTCACCGCGCGGGCCTGCCAGATGCGCTGGAGTTCGAGGTTGAGCCGCTGGCGGGTCATGTCGTCCAGCGCGCCGAAGGGTTCGTCCAGCAGCAGCACCTTGGGGTCGACGACCAGCGAGCGGGCGATGGCGACGCGTTGCCGCATGCCGCCGGAGAGCTGGGCGGGGCGGGCCTTCTCGAAGCCTTCGAGGCCGACCAGCTTGATGAGGTCGGAGATCGCCGCCGGGTCGGCCTTGATGCCGCTGATCTCCAGCGGGAGCCGGATGTTGGCGGCGACCGAGCGCCACGGCAGCAGCGCGGCGTCCTGGAAGGCGATGCCGAGGTGATGCCGTTTGCGGGCCGCCTCCGGGTCCTCGCCGTGCACGAGGGCCGTACCGGAGGTGGGGCTGTCGAGCCCGGCGAGGATCCGCAGAACGGTCGACTTGCCGCAGCCCGACGGTCCCAGCAGCGCGAGGAACTGGCCCTCGGCCGTGTCCAGATCGACGCCGGCCAGTGCGGGTACGCGCTGTCGGCCGAGCTTGAACTCCTTGCTCAGCCCGCGCAGGGACAGCCCGGTGCCGGTGTCGGCCGGCCCTCCGGAGTCGTCGGATGCTTCGGGAACGGCTGCTGCGGTACTCATGAGATGACCTCTGTATGCGGTGCGGGTAGGGAAAACCGGTACCGGCGGGCCGGCGGGGCCGCACCGGTACCGTCGGGGCCTCAGATGAGGCTGGGGTCCTCCTTGTAGACCTCTTCGATGACCGAGAGGTCGAAGAGCTTGGCGGCGGTGAGGTCGAGGCCGCCGTACTTCAGCGTCTTGAGGTTCTCCTCGACCAGCTCCGGCGTGATCGTGAACAGGCCGTTCTTCTTGGTGCCGGCGCTCACCATCAGCGCGCTCTCGTCCTTGGACTCGAGGGTCTGCTCCTTGGTCGTCAGCCCGAGCCCCTTGCCGTACGTCTCGGCCGCGAGCTTCGCGCCGAGCGCAGGGTCGGCGATGTTCGCCTTCCAGCCCTTGATCTCCGCGCGAAGGAACGCCTTGAGCAGCTCGCGCTGCTTGTCGATGGTGTCCTGGCGGACGATGTACGTCTCCGAGACCAGCGGGTAGCCGGTGTCGGCGAGCAGCATCGTGGCGACCTTGAAGCCCTTCAGACGCAGCGTGTTCGGCTCGTTCGTCACGAAGGAGAACCAGCCGTCCACGGTGCCCTGGGTCAGGGGCAGCGGGTCGAACTGCACCGGCACCTTCGTGATCTTCGACTCGTCGAGCCCGGTCGCCTTGATGTACGCCGCCCACACGGACTCGTTGCCCGCCTGGACTCCGATCTTCTTGCCGTACATGTCCTCCGGCTTGGCGATCGGGGCCTTGGCCATCGACATGATGCAGAACGGGTTCTTCTGGTACTGCGCGCCGATGATCTTCAGTGGCGCGCCCTTGGCGACGGCCGAGCCCGTGATGTCGGGGGCGCTGATCGCCACGAGCGCCTTCTTGGTGACGACGTCCGTCTCCATCGGGGTCGCGGACGGGCCGCCGCCGATCAGCGTGACCTTCGAGAAGCCCTCGTCCGTGTAGTAGCCCTTGGTGTCCGCTATGTAGCTGCCCGCGAACTCGACGTTCTTGATCCAGGACAGCCGAAGCGTCAGCTCACCGAAGCTCTTGGAACCGGAGGACGTGGGAGAGGTGGAGGACGACGAGTCCGAATCGCCGCACGCGGCGAGCAGCGGGCCGCCGAGCAGCACGGCACCGCCCAGTTGCAGTCCCCGCCTGAGGAAGAGACGGCGGTCGGTGGCGAACGCTCTGTCGTCACTGTTCGTGCTTCTGGTCATGGCGCGCTTTCCTTTCACTGGCCGGGTCGGCACCGGCTCCTTGCGGATATGAGGAATGTGGATGGGGCGAGGCCCGGACAGTGCCGGGCCGGTCTCCGGTCGGGCGGCTGACCTGGGATCACAGACCCCGGGTCAGAGGCCGAGGAGGAGTTCGGGGCTGCGGGCGCGGGAGCAGCAGATGGTGATCCGGTCGCCGGCCGCGCGCTCGTCCGGGGTCTGGACCTCGTCGCGGTGGTCGGGCTCGCCGGCCAGGACGGGGGTGAGGCAGGCGCCGCAGATTCCCTGCTCGCAGGAGAGCTCGACCTCGACGCCGTGAGCGGTGAGGACCTCGGCGATGGTGCGGTCGGCGGGTACGCGATAGCCGGTGCCGGTGCTTGCGATCCGTACGGTGAACGCGGTGGCGACGCCGGCTTTCACTCCGGCTCCGGCTCCGGCACCCGCCCCGTCTTCGACTTTCGCTCCGGCTCCGTCCCCGTCCCCGGCTCCGGCTCCGGCTCCGGCTCCGGCTTCGGCGGATGGCCGAGCCGCCGGGGCGAAGCGTTCGGTGTGAAGCTGTCCGGGGTGCCAGCCCGCGGCGGTCGCCTCGGCCACGACGTGGTTCATGAAGCCGTCGGGCCCGCAGACATAGACGGCCGTGTCCGGTTCCGGGACTCGCAGTTCGGCGGGCAGCCCCGCCCGGACGGTGTCCCCCTGGTCGCTGTGGTGGACCACGGCCCGCTCACCGAGAGCGGAGGTCTGGAGCCGCTCCAGCAGGGGGGCCTCCGCCGCGCTGGAGGTGTAGTGGTGCAGGACGAACGACGCTCCCCGCGCGGCCAGGGCTTCGGCCATCGACAGCAGGGGTGTGATGCCGATACCGCCCGCGACGAGCACGTGATGCCCGGCCGCCACGAGCGGGAAGTGGTTGCGCGGGGGCGAGATCCGTAGCCGTCGGCCCACGGTGAGGTCGCGGTGCAGGGTGCGGGAGCCGCCCCGGCCGCCGTCGTCTCGCCGTACGCAGATCAGGTAACGGCCCTTTTCCTGGGGCGAGTTGCACAGGGAGTACTGACGGACGAGGGAGGGCCCGAGATGAACGTCGATGTGGGCGCCGGCCTCGAAGGGCGGCAGGGTCCCGCCGTCCGCCGCCCGGAGTTCGTAGGTGCGGCTGGTGACGGAGGCGAGGGAGATCGTGTGGACGATGACGTCGAGTGTCTGCACGGCGGGCCCCTACGCGGTGAAGAAGTGGCTCAGGCCCAGGTCGCGCAGTCCGCGGCGGTAGGCGATGGAACTGCGGTCGGCGGGGATGTGCACTTCGAGTTTCGGGTCGAGGGGGAGGTTCTCGGGTTTCTGGACCTCGACGATGGCGCGGTCCTCCTCGAAGACCGTGCGGTTGAAGTCGTATACGGCCTGGACGGGTTGGTCGGTGTCGAAGTTGCGGGCGATGGGGGCGAACATGCGGGTCTGGCGGGCGGAGACGGGGGAGGCGGCGTTCATGATGCTGAGCAGCCCGCCGTCGGGGAAGTGCACGACGAGCGTGGCCGTGAACGGCAGGTGCACGTCGAAGCGGCGCAGCCACCGGAAGCCGGGCGGGGCCTGCTTGGTGCCGTGCGGGTAGTTGCTGACGGAGCTCCAGTAGTCGACGGAGTGGCCGTACTGGTGACGTACCGGGGTGTAGTCGGGGACCTCCACGTTGTCGGGGTCGCCGAAGGAGCCGAGGTGGACGAAGCCGAAGTGGGCGACGTCGAGGAAGCCCTCGACCTGGCGCCCGGCGAACGCGGCGATGTCGATCCAGGGGCAGTTGATCCGCTGGAAGCCCGCCTCGTCCCAGTGGGCCATGGCCGGGATCACCGGGGCCGTGCCCGGCTCGGGGCGCAGGCAGGTCCACACCAGCCCGTACCGCTCGACGACGGGGTAGGTCCGCAGGTTCAGCCGGGACGGGATCTTCGACTCCGGATGGGCCGGCACCTGCACGCACCGGCCGCCCTCGCCGAAGCGCAGCCCGTGATAGGCGCAGGTGATGCCACTCCCGTCGCCGCCGCCGAGGCTCAGCGGCACCCCGCGGTGCGGGCAGATGTCGTGGGCCACGACCACGCTGCCGTCCACCCGGTAGGCCACCAGGGTCTCGTCGAGCAGGCGCACGGCGGCCGGGGCGTCGCCGATCTCGCTCGACAGGGCGACCGGGTACCAGTGCTGGGCGAGGATCGCCCAGTCGTCGGCGTCGAACGTGCAGTCCCGGGGCAGAGCAGGCCGGGGTGGAGCAGTGGTCATGCGAAAATCCTTCTGCGTGGCGCGGCTGGGAACGGCCGGACGACACCTGTGAGGCCCGCACGCCAGTACGACGGCGTGGGACACGTGCGAGGCGAGAGAGTGCGGTGAGGAGCCGATCCCGGGTGGAGGCACCGTGGACCGCGGACCGGGCAGGGCACCGGGGGCGGTCATCGGTATGAGGTCAGTCGTGATAGCCCTCGGACTCCGGATGTGAACCGTGCGCCACGCGTCCGCGTGTCCAGGCCGACTGATGGGCACGGCACCGGAGGTCCGTGCTGCACGCGCTGACAAAGCTCATCGCGCATCCCTCCGTGCTCAGTGCCGACTGTCTGTCGCCGGACGACCAAGCCGAGACTGACGCACCGAGATTGCCCTGTCATTCCGTGTTTGTTACTTACGGATTCCATGCCCGGGTTTGGCATGCTCGGCCAGGACGGCTACAGCCAAACACGGTTGTGGTGAGTGTCCCGTCGGGTCCCGAGCCGCTCGGTGACACCCGTTGAGCTGCGGGTAATGTGCTGGCCATGCCCGATACCCCGGCCCTGTCCGAACGTGGTCGCCTGCTGGGGCTGACCGCGGACTACGTCCTGGAGCACGGCGTCGCCGAGATGACCCTGCGCAAGCTCGGCAGCGCGATCGGCACCAACAATCGCATGCTGCTGTACTACTTCGGCTCCAAGGAGGAGCTGATCACGGCCGCGCTGGCCGAGGCGAGCGGGCGCTTCCCGATTCTCAGCGAGGCGTTCGTCATCATGGACGACCAGCTGCGCCCGCTGCGCGAGCGGATCACCGCGGCCTGGGACGCAGTGGCGGCAGCCGAGAACCTGCCGTTCCACCGGACGTTCTTCGAGGTACTGGGCCTGGCCGCGCATCGACGCGGCCGGTTCGACAGCTTCCTGGGGTCGGTGGGCAGCGAGTGGCGCGAACAGCTTGCGGCATCACTGGGCGGCGGGGGCGTGCCGAAGGCCGCAGCGGACGATCTTGCCCGGGAACTGGTCGCGTTGTGGCGCGGCCTGCAACTGGACCTGATCACCTCGGGCGACCGGGCCGGGACCGACCGGGTGATCGCGTCCGCCGCCGAGTCGATCGCACGACGGGCGGCGAAGGCCGCCGCCGCTCCCAGATCCTGATAATCCTGATACCCCGTCACATCTCCCTGGCATGAGGGAGTTTTCAAGATGCCATCGGGATCCGGGGGACGACAATGTCCAGCGGACCGTCCGGAATCGCGACCGCGTCCTGGCTCCAGCCCCAGATCGAACAGACCCTGCGCAGCGGGTCGCTGTACCCGTCCCTGCCGTGCAGCACCCGGTAGTTGTCAATGCAGATCATGTCACCCGCGCCCACCCGGAACATCGGCCCGCTGTCACGGGCCGCGACGACCGCGTCCTGCCAGGCGCGCACATACGTCCAGTGCTCCGGCTCCAACGGGCCCTCGACCGGCGCGAGATAGGGATGGTGACGGCCCTGGAAGCGGCCCGACGGGGTCTGCCGGACGATCGGCGAAAAGCCGCCCTGCGGGTAGTTGGGCTCGGAGTGGTCGATGTCGACGGTACGGCAGAAATCGGCGAGCGCGGCGCTGGCGGGATCGGCGGCCAGCAGGTCCAGCAGCCGGGAGGTGTCGATCAGGAAGGAGTCGCCGCCGCTGGCCGCGGGCCGCTCGCACCACAGGAACAGATGGTCGGGGGCGTAGTCACCGAAAGCGAAGCCGTCATTGTGGGCGACCATCCGCTCCTCGGTCGAGCGGGCGGCGTCGCGTTTGCGGCCGCGCCTGTCGGCGGGCTGTGCCTTCATCTTCATCGCCTCTACCCGGGCGCTCTCCTTCGTCGCCTCGAACTGGGTACCGCAACGCACAGCGCGGTCCCCCATGATCGCGCGGCCCATCGCGACCGCCTTCTCCTCGTCCGCCAGCCCGGTCACAATGGCCGCGCCCTCGGCGGCGAGCACCTCTGCCGCCTCCTGTGGGCCGGTTACTCTGCGCGGGATGAAACTTGCGGAGCTGACGTCCGACACAGCGCCTCCTGAAGCCCGCGGAACCAGGCCTGATTGAACCAACCGGTTCAATCAGAGTAGAAGCCCCATGTTTCACCGAAGTGACGCACCCGCGTGCTTTGAGTTGCCCACGCGGACAGCGCTGTGTGGAGTCCTCGCTCATGTGAGGTGCCTCGGTTTCGTGGCGCAGTGATGGACCGTGTGCTCGATGAGCCGAGCGAGCAGACGGGCGCGGGGGACCATCTGCGCGACCTCGACGTACTCGTCGTCCGCATGCGCGCCCGCACCCACGGCGCCAAGGCCGTCCAGCGTCGGACAGCCCACCGCCGCGGTGTAGTTGCCGTCCGAGGCGCCGCCGACGGCGGTGCCCCGCGGCGGTTGCTGCCCCAGGTCCGTGGCGAGCCGCGAGGCGAGGGCGAACAGTTCGCTGGACGACTCCGGTGTCATGGGCGGCCGTTGCCCGCCGCCCAGCACCTCGAGCCGGGCTCCGGGCGTCCGGGCGGTGAGCCCCCGCATGAACGCGTCGACCCGCTCCTGCGCCGCCGCCGTCGGCACCCGTACGTCGACCGACACCCGGGCCAGCGCGGGCACCGTGTTGCGGGCGGTGCCGGCGGACAGCAGGGTGGGCGTGACGGTGGCGGGGCCCAGAACGGAGTGGCCGTCGTTGTCAGCGCCCAGCGAGGCGCCGAGGCCGGCGATGGTCAGTACCTGATGAGCGGCTTCCACCGCCGCGTTGACCCCTTTCTGCGGTTCCTGACCCGCGTGCGCGGCCAGGCCGTGCACCACGACCTCGTACCGCGAGGTGCCCTTGCGGGCGATCTTGAGCGCACCCTCCTGGTCCGCGGAGGCCTCCAGTGCGAAAGCGGCCCTGCACCCCCGCGCGGCTTCCTCGATCAGTTCCCGGGAGGTCGCGGAGCCGACCTCCTCGTCCCCGTTGACCAGTACGCACACCCCGTCCGGGGAGGGCAGGGAGGCCAGCGCGTGGAGCATCTGCACCAGGCCCGCCTTCATGTCCAGGACACCCGGGCCACGGGCGGTCCCGCCGGTCACCGACCAGGGGTGGTCGTGGAGCGAGCCCATGGGCCACACCGTGTCGTGGTGTCCCACCAGGAGGACGCGTGGAGTGCCGAAGGTCCACCGCAGATGAGTCACCCCGTCGATCGCGATGGTCTCCGGCTCGGTCCCCAGGAGCGCCGTCCCCAGGGCGCCGACCACCTCGGCGCTGCGCGCCACCGCCGCGTGGTCGGCCGAGAAGGACTCGCAGAGCACGAGTTTCTCCAGATCGGCCAGCATCGTCGGCAAGGAGAGCGTGGACACATGTCCCCCTCGGATCTCGTGGGCCACGGGTGCGGCGGGGCCGGTCCCCCTGTCGAACCCCGCCGCGTGAACGACGTTATGGCCGGACGGGGCATTCCACCAGCGACTGGATTGCATGGGATCTATGCGCAGGAGGAATGTGTCGTGGGAGGATGGCGCCGGAGGAGAGGCTGGAGAAAAACAGGTCTCGGGGGAGGGGAAGGTGTTCGAGGTCGACGCGCTGCGGCTGTTGGTGGCCGTGGCCGAGACAGGGTCGTTCACGAAAGCGGCGGTCCGGCTCAGCTACACGCAGTCCGCGGTGTCCCGGCGGATCGCCGCGCTGGAACAGCAGGCCGGCGGGCCGCTGTTCGAACGCCTCCCTCGGGGCGTACGGCTCAATCCCGCCGGCCGTACCCTGCACCGGCACGCCATGGACGTGCTCGACCGGCTCTCACGGGCGGAGCGGGAACTGGCCGTGCTGCACGCGGGGTTCGGCGGGCTGCTGCACGTGGGCGCGTTCGCCACCGCCAACATCTCGTTGGTGCCCACAGCCTTGCGGGCGCTCGGGGACGCCAGGCCGGATGTCGAGGTCGTCGCGGTGGAGGGCTGGAGCGACACGCTGATGGAGCGCCTCGCGGACGGGGCGCTGGACCTGGCCGTCGTCAGCGACTACCCCTCCGGTCTGCCGTCGTCCGACGGTGTCACGACGACCGTGCTGTGCGAGGACGAGTTGTTCGTGGCTCTCCCACGCGGGCACCGCCTGGCCGGAGCCGGGCCGGTCGACCTGCGTGAACTGCGCGACGAGGCATGGCTTCACAGCGCGTACGGCGACCGTCCGACGATGCTCGCCGACGCCTGCGCGCGGGCGGGCTTCATGCCCCGGAAGATCATCCGGATCGCGGAGTGGACGGCGAAGTTCGGTTACGCGGCCGCCGGGTTGGGAGTTGCCCTGGTGCCTTCGCTGGCCGCCCGGGCGGTCCCCGACGAACTCGTCCTGTGCCGCCTCACCGACTCGGCCCTGCGCCGGACCGTCCATGTGGCACTGCCCGCTGTCCCGCTACCGGCGGCACTGGAACTTCGGGATCTGCTGCGCGACGCCGTCGACTGAACAGTCGATCAAACCGTCGACTTGACGGAGGCGGACACACCGCTCACGCCCCTCGACGGAGACCAAGGTCTCGGCGGCCGGTGCCTCGAAGTTCCGCAGCGCATGGTGCCGTTGGCCGGGTCGGTCGCCCATCTCAGGCCGGCGTGCTCGAAGCATCCAACGGTCGGGAGGCCGCCGCACTGGTCCGGTCCGAGCGTGCGGATGTCGTGGTCATGGACATCCGGATGCCCGAGGTCGACGGCATCGAGGCCACCCGGCTCATCGGCCGGGACGAGGACCTGGCCGGAGTCAGGATCCTGGTGCTGACCACCTTCGAGGAGGACGAACTCGTCATCGAGGCACTTCGGGCCGGCGCGAGCGGCTTCCTGGGCAAGGGCGTCGAACCGGCCGAGCTCCTCGACGCCATCCGCCTCGTCGCCGACGGTGAGGCGTTGCTCTCACCCGCGGCGACGAAGGGCCTCATCGCCCGCCTCCTCGCCCAGCCCGCCCCCCACGACCTCGTCGACACGCGCCGACTGGCCTCACTGACTCCCCGGGAACGCGAGGTGCTGACCCTGGTGGGCACCGGCCTGGCCAACGACGAGATCGCCGAACGCCTCTTCGTCACCCCGGTCACCGTCAAGACCCACGCCAACCGCGCCATGGCCAAACTCGGCGCCCGCGACCGCGCCCAACTCGTCGTCATCGCCTACGAGACCGGCCTGGTCCGCGCGGGAGACCGACAGGTCTGAGGCACCGGCCGGCCTCGATACGTGCCGCAGTTCGGGCCCAGGTCGTTGTCGGACCCGGTCGGCGGCCTGGAGCCCAGGCCGGCCACACCCACCATGACAGGGCGGCGCACGCCCCTGATCGACAAGCGGCGCGTGAACACGGCCAAGTTCCGTGCGTACGACGCCCGGACCGCCCGACGACATGGAGCGCCACGTCGAGTCCATCCAGAACCGCATCCCTCAGCGGCCAGAACGGCTCACGCTGGAGGCCGACTTCGGCGTCATCCTCCGGGCAACAGGTCCAGCCGTCGGTGTAAGAAGGCCGGCACGGTCCCACGGTGACCCAAGCTCAGCAAGCGACGAGCGCCTACTCGTTGACTTCGTCGAAACCGAGAAGGCCAAGCTCGGTCCAACGCCGGCATGAGGCCCCTCTAGATCGACATGCGAAAACCCCCCACCTGTGATCCGCTGGAAACAGCAGTTGCCTGTATCGAAACCGCCCCATTCCTGGATGTGGTCTCCATGGACATCCACAGGGTCCTGGCGGCGCGTCTCCCGGTAATGATCGCCGCCTCGGACGGCTCCCAAGGCCCTCAATCCCTTCGGTCACTGAGTAGCGGGAGTCGATTATGAGACAACAATCTAGTGACCACCGGGACACCGGACGAAAATCCGAAGCGTGGGAACAGTGGCCTGAACGGCCTCAGGCGTCGCCGCCTCCGCTTACACCTGCGCCGGTGCCACCGGCGCCATTGGTCACAGCCGCTATATGTCCCTCGTGCGGACAAGCGGCTGGAAGCGGACAGTCCTGCCAATTCTGCAATCAAGTGCTATTTCTGCCGCGAGGGGTAACCCTGTCGACTGCCGGCCTCCGCCTCGGTGGGTACATTCTGGAAAGCGTACTCGTGGTCTGCACCCTGGTGATTGGGTGGATCATCTGGGCCTTCATCGTCTTCCAGTACGGTCAAACGCCGGCCAAACAGTTGCTTCGTATGCGGGTGGTGTATCCTCCCGAGGCCCGCACGGCCCGATGGTGGAGGATGTTCTTCAGGGAATTCATCGCGAAGCCCATCATCGGATTCCTGGCCGCCTTCACTCTTTTGATCCCGTATTTCTGGCTGCTGTGGGATCAGAACAGGCAAGAGCTTTGGGATAAAATGGCCACGACCATCGTGGTCACCGATCAGCAAGATCAGCTCCACCCTCGGACGACCAATCGGTGAGCGGTCACCGGTTCCGGCGTTCCGCGCCCAGCCGGGCGAAGTGGGCGATGAGGTCGGGGGTGTCCACCGCCGCCGGGTTGACGACCTGTTCGACGGGGGCGCCCTGGAGCAGGCGTTTGACCGGGACCTCGAGTTTCTTGCCGGTGCGGGTGTGCGGGATGCCCGGTACCTCGATGATCTCGTCGGGTACGTGGCGGGGTGAGGCGCCGGTGCGGATGGCCTCGCGGATGCGGTCGCGCAGGGCGTCGTCCAGCGTCGTACCGGCGGCGGGGACCACGAACAGCGGCATCCAGTAGCCTCCGTCCGGTTCCTCCGCGCCGATGACCAGCGCCTCGGCGATCTCCGGGAGGCGTTCGACGACGTCGTGGATGTCGGCGCTGCCCAGCCGTACGCCGTTGCGGTTCAGGGTGGAGTCGGAGCGGCCGTGCACGATCACCGAGCCGTGGCCCGTGAGGGTGATCCAGTCGCCGTGGCGCCACACGCCCGGATAGGAGGCGAAGTAGGCGTCGTGGTAGCGGGTGCCGTCGGGGTCGTTCCAGAAGTACAGCGGCATGGACGGCATGGGGCGGGTGACGACCAGCTCCCCGACCTGGTCCACCACCGGCATGCCCTCGGCGTCGTACGCCGCCAGTGCCACGCCCAGATGCGGGGCCGACAACTCCCCTGCCCAGACCGGGGTGTTGGGCGCGCTGCCCGCGAAGCCGGAGACGACGTCCGTACCGCCGCTGATGGAGGCCAGCAGCACGCGGTCGCCGACGTGGTCGCGAACCCAGGGGTACGCGGAGGCCGGGAGGGCGGAGCCGGTACAGCCGACCACGCGGATCGACGACAGGTCGTGCGCCGAGGGGTTGATGCCGAACTTGGCCATGCCCAGCAGGAATTGGGGGCTGGTGCCGAAGACCGTCACCCGGTGGCGGGCGGCCAGCTCCCACAGCACGTCGGGCTTGGCGTAGGGGGCAGGGCTGCCGTCGTACGTGCAGGTCGTGGCGCCCGTCAGCAGGGTGGAGACGACCAGGTTCCACATCATCCAGTGGGTGGTGGTGTACCACAGGAGACGGTCGCCGGGGCCGAGGTCGGAGTGCAGGGCGAGGGTCTTGAGGTGTTCGAGCAGGACACCGCCGTGGCCGTGCACGATGCCCTTGGGCAGACCGGTGGTGCCGGAGGAGAAGACGACCCACAGGGGGTGGTCGAACGGCACGGCGGTGAAGGCCAGTTCCTCGGTGCGGGTGGACGCGTCCTCCCACGGGATCGCCAGAGAGGGGTAGTTGGCCTCGGGCCAGGGCAGGCCGACATGATCGACCAGGAGGGTCGCCTTCAAGGTCGGGAGGGATCCGGCGAGTTCGAGGACGGCGTCGCGGCGGTCGTGGGTGGTGCCGTTGAAGAGGTAGCCGTCGGCGGCGATCAGCACGGTGGGTTCGAGCTGGGCGAACCGGTCGGCGGCGGCCCTGGGCGCGTAGTCCTGGCCGCACACCGACCACACCGCGCCCAGGCTCGCCGCGGCGAGGAATGCGACGATGGCGTGCGGGGTGTTGGGGAGGTAGCCGACGACCCGGTCTCCCTGGCCGACGCCCAGGTCGCGCAAGGTCGCGGCGACGGACGCGACCAGGAGGCGCAGCCGCTCGCCGGTCAGCTGGTGGCCGGAGCCGGTCTCGTCGAGTGCGATGATCGCGGGCCGGTCGGCGTCGAGGTTGCGCAGGGCGTGGTGGGCGTAGTTGAGGGTGGCTCCGGTGAACCAGCGGGCGCCGGGCATCTGTTCCTCGGCCAGCACCTGCTCGTACGGGGTGTCCGCGTCGATGTGGAAGTACTCCCACACCGCGGCCCAGAAGCCTTCCAGGTCGGTGACCGACCACCGGTGCAGGGCTGTGTAGTCGGTGCCGTCCACCCCGACGTGACGGGCGAAGTCCATGATGCGGCTGTCGGCGACGGCCTGCGGATCGGGCGTCGTGAAGGGTTCCGGGTACGGCCTGGTCATCGTGCGGCGCTCCTCAGCAGGCTCTGCTCGGCGGTCCGAGGGGAAGGGTGGGGGCTGCGCGTGGTGTGCAGCAGGGGCGCCCAGGCCGCGGTGTCCGTGAAGTCGCGGGCGCCGGCCGGGACGACGTCCAGGACCACGCGGTCGGGGCGCAGCAGGACGGCGTTCGCCCGGCCGGCGCGCAGCCAGGCGGCCAGCGTGCCGTCGTCGCCGAGGTCTGCCACGGTCACCGTCTTGATGCCGAGAGCTTGGGCGAGCGCGGTCAGCGACGGCGAGGGGGCGGCCGTGGTGAGGATAGTGAAGGAGTCGCCGAGCAGTTCGTCGAGACGGGTGGACCGTCCGTCGACGCTCACCCGCGGTTGCGGACAGTGCGTGCCCGCCAGGCGCCGGCGGACCCCGCGCCGCACGAGCGGTCCGGCGGTCAGGGGCGGGCTGAGGTCGCGGCCGGCCCGTTCGGTCAGACCGGGTATGCGGCATGCCGCGGACAGCAGCCTGCGGCGGAGCGCGGCGGCGCCGTCCTGGCCGCCGGTCATGGCCCAGCCCATCATGACCGCGAGCCGGACCACATGCCGGGCGTGCGGTCTGCGTTCGCTCTCGTAGGTCGCCAACAGCCGTTCGTCCGCGCCCTGTCGCAGGACGCGAGCGAGTTTCCAGGTGAGGTTGTGGGCGTCTCGCAGGCCCGAGCACAGTCCCTGTCCGACGAACGGCGGGGTGAGGTGCGCGGCGTCCCCGAGCAGGAAGACCCGTCCGCTGCGCCAGCGGTCGGCGACGCGTGCCCGGAAGGTGTACTGCGTCTCGCGGACGACCTTGAAGTCCCCGTCGTACGAGGGCGGCAGCCACGGGGCGACCAGCTCGCGGACCGTCTCCTGCCCGTCCCGGAGCCGGAACTCCCAGCGGTAGCGGTTCTCCTTCACCCGCATGAAGGTCCCCGGCCGCTCCGGGTCGCAGACCTGGTCGACGCCCTCCCAGCAACGGACGGGGCCCGTCGTCTCGGCGTCGATGACCGTCCAGCGTTCCTCGAAGTGCAGGTCCTCCCAGGTGCCGCCGATCGCCTCGCGGGTGAGGCTGTTGGCGCCGTCGCAGCCGAGGACCGCCTCGGCCCACAGCTCGTGGTCGCCGGTGTCGTCGCGGTAGGTCACCCGGACGGGGCCCGTGGTGTCCGGGACGACGCCGGTGACCTCCACGCCACCGCGCAGTTCGCACTCGGGGCGCCGGGCCAGGGCCTCGCGCAGCACGCGTTCCAGCTCGGGCTGGTCGAACATGCTGGTCTGCGGATAGCCGTGCAGGCCGTGCTCGGTGCGCCGGAACTCGGCCATCACCCGGTGCCGGGCGTCCAGCAGCCGCAGCCCCTTCGCCGGGCGGGCGATCGCGGTGAACTCCTCCCCCACGCCCGCGGCCTGCAGGATCCTGCACACCTCGTCGTCGGTGGCGACGGCGCGCGGGAGCGGATAGATGTCCCGGTGGCGTTCGAGGACGACACTGCGGATTCCGTGCCGGGCCAGGAGCAGGGCGGCGGTCACGCCGACCGGCCCGGCCCCGACGATCACGACGGGCACACGGGCGGCTTCGTCGACGGTCATGTGCGGCTCACCTCTGGGTTTAGTTCACGGCCGCGACGGGCGTGCGCTGCTCGCCGAGGTCGATGCGGCCGTCCGGGGTGGCGATCGTCGCCGTGATCACGTCCCCGGTGCGCAGGTAGTGCGGGTTCTTCGCCTGGCTCTTGAAGAACGCCTTCCACTTCACCGCGGGCGGCAGCAGCGCGCCGATCTTCTCCACCGGCTTCGGCGGTGCCTTCAGCGCCGTACCACCAGGGGTGCCGGTGAGCAGCAGGTCGCCGGCGTCCAGGGTCTGGAAGCGGGCGAGCAGGGTGAGCGCCTGCGCCGGGCGGACGATCATGTCCGCCAGGGTGCGGTCCTGACGCAGCTCGCCGTTGACGCTCAACTTCAGCCGCAGATCGAGGAGACGGGCGAAGTCCTCCGGCTCCAGGAGCGTGAGGTGGGGCCCGGTGGGCGTGAACGTGGGGTACGACTTGCTCTCGTAGAACTGCGTCTTGGTCAGCTGGACGTCACGGGCGCTGACGTCGTTGGTGACGACCAGCCCGGCGACGTACGAGGGCAGGTCCCGCTCCTCGACGACGGTGCCGACGGGCAGGGGCGCGCCCATGACGAGCCCGAGTTCGATCTCGTAGTCGAGGAACTTCACATGCGGCGGGCGGACGATGGTCTCGCCCGGGCCGCTCACCGAGCCGGACGCCTTGCGGAAGAAGGTGGCCGGGATGTCGCCGGTGAAGCCCGAATCGCGGGCGTGGCTGCGGTAGTTGACCATCTGGGCGACGACCCGGCAGGGGGTGGTGACCGGCGAGAGGGCGGCCAGGTCGGCGACTGGCGTGCCCGCCTCACCCGAGCGGGCCGCCTCTCGTACGGCGTCGCGGTCGGCGAGCAGCTCGGCGGTGGTGGCGGCCTTGGTGTCGACGGGGAGGGCGCGGTCGCCGCGGACGACCCACCAGCCGTCGGCGGTGCGCAGGACATTGGTGCTCATGACATGGCTCTCTGTGAAAGGGTTCAGGAATTGGCGGCCTTGAGCAGGCCGAGCAGGCGTGCGGGGTCCATCTCGTTGTCGCCGCGCAGGGCCTGGACGACGTCGCGGATGCGCTGCGGGGAGGGGCTCGCCCCCAGGAAGTCGCGGGTGGCGGGCGGTCCCCACTGGGCCAGTCCGCTGGTGGACATGGGTGCCCAGCCGGGTTCGAGGTCGCAGGAGAACAGGTCGCCGTCGGCGAAGTGCTCCAGCATGAAGTGGTCGGGGTCGCGCCAGTAGTCGAAGAGCTGGCTGCCCTGGATGTGCCGGCCGATGCCCCAACTGCGCTTGTAGCCGCGCTCCTTGAGGTACTCCCCGCCGGTCGCGATGGAGTCCAGGTCGGTGACCTGGTACGCGGAGTGGACGTAGCCGGTGCCGGGTCCCAGGTGCATGGCGAGCGTGTGATGGTCGGCCGGCACGCTGCCGAGGTCGCAGCGGATGAACGCCATCGTGGGTCCCCGGCCCCGCTGCCCGTCCAGGAACAGGAAGTCGGACACGATCATGCCGAGGGTGTCCAGGTACCAGTCCAGGGCGCGGGCGAACACCCTTGTCTCCAGCACCACATGGCCCAGCCGCTGGATGCGGGACGGCTCGCGCGGCGGGCGCTGGGTGGCGTTCGTACGGCGGTGATCGGTACCGAAGTTGAGCAGCAGCGGCCGCTGCTCCGGCAGCGCGGGCAGCCGCTCGCCGCAGTGCACCACGCGCACGGGGAAGCCCGAGGGGTCGAGCAGGTCGACCACCTTGCCACCGCCCGGCACGTCCGCGTCCCGCACGTCCCGGCCCGTCGCGCGGGCCAGCCGGTCCAGGTCGGCCCGCTCCGCGGCGCGGAACGCCGGGCCGATGAAACGGGAGGTCCGGCCACGCCTGATCACCATGCAGGGCGAGCCCGCGAAGGTGCCGCGCAGCCACAGCTCGCGCTCGGTGCGGGCGGCGACCTGGAAGCCGAAGTCCCGGGCGAAGACCTCGGCCCGCTCCAGGTCGGGCTTCTCGAACTCCAGCCAGGCCAGGTCCGCCACCTTGATGACGGGGTTCCGGGACCGCCCGGGGTGTTCGCCGCGCAGGGCGCCCTGCTCGCTGTGAAGGTCCTGGTGGGCCGTCCTGACGTCGGCCCCGTGGACGCGGGTTTCAGACATGGTGCCCTCCAAGCAACACAGTCGTAATGAGGAAATCATCAAGTTTGACAGTTCTCTTCGTCAAGACGTCTGCGCGAGGAAATGATGGATTCATCAGGACTGCGATCGCCATCGCTACGCGGCTACACTCTGTACATGCCTACGTCAGCCCCGCCCAGCAACCGGTTCGAGCGGCGCCGTGCCGTGACCCGGAAGGCGCTCATCCGTGCGGCCCGGCAGATACTCGCCGAGACCGGGGACACCAGCGCCAGCATCCAGGCGATCGCGGAGCGCGCCGACGTTGGCTTCGGCTCCTTCTACAACCACTTCGAGTCGAAGAACGAGCTGTTCGAGACGGCGGTGGTGGACGCGCTGGAGGAGTTCGGCCAGAACTTCGACAGGCGCCTGGCCGGGATCGACGACCCGGCGGAACTCGTCGCTGCCGGCTTCCGGATGAGCGCCCGCATGGCCGACTCCCACCCGGAGCTGATGCAAGTCCTGCGCCGTGGCGGTCTCGGCCACATCCATTCGGACAACGGCCTGACCCGCCGGGCCCTGCGTGACCTCCAGGCCGGCGTGGCCTCCGGCCGCCTCACCGCCGTCGACCCCACCGTCGCCCTGTCCGCGCTGGGTGGAACCCTGCTGTCCCTGGTGGAGCTGCGATTCGCCCGTCCGGAGGTGGACGGGGACGAGGCCGCGGTGAATCTCGCGGAGATGGTCCTGCGCATGCTGGGCCTGCCGGCGGACGACGCCCACGAGGTCGCTAGGCGCCCCTTGCCCGACCTCGACTGACCTCGAGTGACCTCAAGCGGACGACGACTCCGGGCGGAAGGTGACCGAGCGGCCCGTGAAGCGGGCGTCGATCCCGTCCTCAGTGGCGGTGACCGAGCGAAGGTGCAGTCCTGCGGGGACGTTCCGCAGCGGAATGGGCTCGTCCAGGGCCCTGTCGAGCAGTGATTTCAGCGGGGGAAGCAGTTCACCCTGCTCCGCGCGTACGTCCTGCTTCGCGCGTACGTCCGTGAAGGCGATGCGGTTGCCGCTCGCCGCCGAGACGGCCACGCTCACGGTCACGTCACCGACGAGCGGCACCCTCGCGGTCGCGTCGACCCGGCCCGACTCGTCGCCTCGCGACACCTCCACGCCGAGCGCGCTCGACACGTCCGCGTACGAGAGATGGGCGGTCGCCCGAACACTGCGGGCGTGTGCTTCATCGGCGCTCCCGGAGGTCTTCAGCCCGTCCATCCCGACCGTCAGCTTCGTCACCGGCAGGGGCCGGGTCGTGCCGTTCGCGGGGATGTCGTGGGCGGTCAGGTCGACGTGGTTCAGGCGGCCCTCGGTGAGCTGGGTCAGCACGGGGAAGCCGCTGACGTGTACCGATGGCCGATCGGCGGTTCCCATTCCGTCCTGGAAGGCTTCCGCCGTGCGGCTCTCCGCGCGAGCTGCGGCGATCCTGTCGACTGCTACGGCGCCTGTCAGCAAAGCCACCAGGGACGCGGCGACGATGATCAGGCGTCGCCTGGTCGTGGTCGGGGGGCTCATATGCACGGCGCCGTGCTCTCGGGTCGGACGAGTCCGTGGACGCACGTCGTGGCGCTGTGCGCGTCCACGCCCATGGCGATCAGGGCGGCGGTCGCGGTGCCGGTGCCGTCGTCGCTCCAGACCCCGCTGTTCACGCACTCCAGGAGCCCTAGCAGGTAGGCCTCCAGCGCTCGGGCCAGTACGGACGGCGGGGCGCAGGTCTGGAAGACCCGCTGCCGTCGGCCCCGGGAGATGATCGCCTCCGCCATGTCGCGTGCGGGGGAGAGGACTTCGGTGACCCGGTCGGGGCCGAGGTCGTGGGGGGCGAGGCGGAGCAGGATGCGGTAGCGGTCGCCGACGGGCCACAGGGCGAGGATGAAACGGGCCAGCTCCGTGACGGCATCCGTCCGCGGCGCCCGAGGGGCCTCGACCGCCTGCAGCAATGCTTGCGCGGCCTCCTCCACCAGCCTCTCCATGAGCGCGGCCCGGCCGTTGAAGTGGCCGTAGACCGTGCGCCGTACGACGCCTGCTGCCTCGGCGATGTCACCGAGGCTGCTGTCGGGGTCGCGGCCGAGTTGCTCCCGGGCCGCTTCGAGGATGCGAGCCCGAGTGAGCAGGGATCGGCTGCTTTCCCGTGCGGCTGTCACGGGTGGTGCGTGGGTCATGGCGGACCTCCGGTCGACGGGAGAGGGCGACTCGATAGTTGCACATCGATGGGCAATAAACTAGATTGCACGTTGACGGGCAATTAACTGCCCCGGCGTCGGGCTTCCTCTTGGCCTCGCCTGCGCCGCTCCCATCGATCCGCACCCCGAAGCCACCGCTTCACCCCCTGCCGAGGAGCCTGACCATGCCGCTCTTTGCGAAGACACCCGTCGAGAAGATGACCGAGCCCTATCCGCGCCGCTGGTGGGCGCTGCTGGTGCTGTGCCTGAGCCTGCTGATCGTGGTCATGGCGAACACGTCGTTGATCGTGGCCGCCCCCGACATGACCAATGACCTGGGGCTGAGCAGCAGTGACCTGCAGTGGGTCATCGACGGCTACACCGTCCCCTACGCCGCGCTGATGCTCGTACTCGGCGCGATAGGCGACAAGTACAGCCGTCGGGGCGCGCTCGTCCTGGGTCTCCTGATCTTCATCGGCGGGTCCGTGATGGGCGGCCTGGTCCACCACACCGACCTGGTCATCACGGCCCGCGCGATCATGGGCGTCGGTGCCGCCGTCGTCATGCCGGCCACGCTGTCGCTACTGGTCGCGATCTTCCCGAGGGCCGAGCGCGCCAAGGCGATCACCGCCTGGTCCGCGACCTCCGGTCTCGCCATCGCCGCCGGCCCGCTGGCCGCCGGGTGGCTGCTGCAGCACCACGCCTGGGGCTCGACCTTCCTGATGAACGTCCCCATCGCCGTCCTGGGCGTCGTCGGCGCGTTGCTCCTGGTCCCGCCGTCGAAGGCGGAGGGCATGGGGCGGATCGACTACGTCGGCGGTCTGCTGTCGATCGTCTCGATCGGCTCCCTGGTCTACGCGACCATCGAGGGCCCGCACTTCGGCTGGGGAGTCGGCCCGATCACCGCGGCCGTCGTCGCCGGTGTGGGTCTGCTGGCCTTCGTGGCCTGGGAGTTGAAGCACCCGAACCCCATGCTGGACGTGGGCAGGTTCACCGAGCGCCCCTTCGGCGGCTCGATGATGGCCGTGCTGTTCTTCTTCTTCGGCACCTTCGGCTCGATCTACTACTCCACCCAGTTCCTGCAGTTCGTCCTCGGCTACGACGCCCTGGAGACCGGTATCCGCCTGCTGCCGCTGGCCGGCGCGGTCTTCGTCGGCGCCGCCGTCACCGGCAGGCTCGCCCCGAAGCTGGGCGTGAAGGTGGTGGTCGGCACCGGCATGGTCATCGGCACGGCAGGCGTCTTCCTGCTCACGCGGATCGAGTCGGGCTCGACGTACACCGACTTCCTGGCCCCGCTGCTGCTGCTCGGCTTCGCCATCGGCCTGAGCCTGTCCCCGGCCACCGACACGATCATGGGCTCCTTCCCCGAGGACGAACTGGGCGTCGGCGGCGGGGCCAACGACACCGCGCTGGAACTCGGTGCCGCGCTGGGCATCGCCGTCCTCGGCTCGCTGCTGGCCACGTCCTACAAGGACAAGCTGACCGACCTGGTCGGCGTTCACCTCCCGCCCGCGGCCCTGGACACCGCCAAGGACTCCGTCGGCGGCGGCATCGCGGTCGCCGAGCAGGTCGCCAAGAACCCCCGGGGCGGCGCCGAGCAGGCCCAGACCCTGCTGGGGGCGGTGCACGAGTCCTTCGCCCACGCCATCGCCCACACCAGTCTCATCGGCGGCGTCATCATGGCCGCCGGAACCCTGATCGTCATTGCCGTCCTGCCCGGCCGCCGCAAGCACACCGGCAAGCACGGTGCGGAAGCAGCGGCACCGGCTACCGAGAAGCAGACCGAGACCGTGGACGCCTGAGCCCCGTACGCCGGAGGCCGGAACCACGATTCCGGCCTCCTCCACCCCCAGGACGGGCCGTGCCTTGAGCGGCGCACGGCCCCGGGACGGTGCCGGGAGGGGACGCCCGGCACGGTCCCCCTCTTCGCATCAGGGGCGTGGCGTGGGCCAGGAGGTGCGTATGGCCCGTGTCGTGGCTCAGCCGGCCGGGGTGTCCTGTGCGGCGGCCACGTCGTCGACCACGGCCCGCGCCCGCTTCTCCGGTACGCCGGCCGCAATGAGCGCGGTGATGGCCACCCGGGTGCCGTCGTCCTCCAGCGCGCCGGTGTTGACCTCTTCCAGCAGGGCGACCGTCATCGCCTCCAGGCCGGCGCTCAGCACCGAGGCGGGCAGCTGGGAGTGGAAGACGCCGTCCCGCTGTCCCTGCTCCACGATGGCCGTGGCCCTGACCCGGGCCGGTTCCAGGATCCCGGCGACACGTTCCACACCGAGGTCCCGCCGGGCCAGCGCCAGGAGCATCCGGTAGCGATCGCCCACGGGCCAGAGCGACAACGAGAAGAGGGCGAGCGCCCGGTCGGCCGGTTCCGTCGCGTCCGCTCCGACCGCGACGGCGGCCTGGAGCGCCTCCGCGGCCTCCTCGGCCAAGGCGTCCAGAAGCGCGGCCCGCCCGGGGAAGTGTCCGAACAGCGTGCGCCGTACGACACCGGAGGCGCGGGCGATCTCCTCCAGGGTGATGTCGGGATTCCGCCCCAGCTCCTGGCGCGCGGTGGCCAGGATGCGCGCCCGGTTGGACCGTGCGTTGCGTCGCTGGGGCACGCGGCCGACGGTCTGGGACACGAAGGGAACCTCGGAGCAGCCGGAATGGAGAACGGACTTCTCCATTCTGGCACGTGGGCGGGTACGACCGATCCGCGGCCGCATCCGGGACCGGTCGGGGCCAGGGGCAGACGCGCGTGCCCGCCGCGCAGCGGGAAGTCAGGCGGGAAGCTCCTTGATGCCGGAGGTGCCCGATGAGCCGCCGGTGAGATCAGGCAGCGGATGCCGTGAACGCCGAAGTGCCGGCCAGTAAAGGGCTCTTGGCTCCATCGAACGGTTGAATCCGGTCCCGGCCAATGGGCGGCGCGGAGCAGGACCTCGTCCCGCGAGGCTTGTCAGGGCGTCGGGTCGGAGTCGCCACCGACGGCATCGCAGAGCGCACACGATCGAGAGGATTCCCACCATGTCCAGGGACTTCAGCAGGCGCCGGCTGCTCGCCGCAGGCGCGGGCGTCGCGATCGCCGGGGCCGCGGCCGGCCGGGCGTCTGCCGCGGCAGACGCCCGACGCGCCGGACCATCGCTGCTCGGAGTCCGTGAGGAGCGGCGCTCCTTGGAGGAGCTGTACGAGGCCGCCGTCGCCGAGGGCGGCAAGCTCGTGCTCTACCAGGGCGGCGACGCGTCAGTGTCGTCGTGCTGACCAGCTATGGCGGGCGCAACGATGTCCTCCGCGCGGTGGAGGCGGGCGCCCGGGGCTACATCCTCAAGGCCGGCCCGCCCGAGGAGCTGTTCCGCGCCGTGCGTGCGGCGGCCGTCGGCGGCATGGGCCTGGCCCCTGAGGCGGTGGCCCGTCTCGTCGGCCGGACCGCCGACCCGGGGCCGGTGCTCAGCGAGCGGGAGACCGAGGTCGTACGACTGCTGGCCCAGGGGCTGACCTGGTCCGGATCTACCGCAAGCTCGGCACCGAGAACCGGGCCGGCACGGTCACCGAGGCCGTCCGCCTCGGGCTCCTCGAAGTCGACGTCGGCTGACCGTTCCGGAGATGCGGACCCGGGACCCGGCTACCGGGAGGCATCCTGCGATGAGCGGTACCGAGCCCGTCGGTCTGCTGCAAGTCGAGATCGTGTACGAGCGGGACCTGCTCCCCGCCCGGCACGCCGCTGTCGATTCGAGGCTCCCGAGGGAACGGAC
Source organism: Streptomyces sp. NPDC002144 (assembly GCF_053593695.1). Classification (NCBI taxonomy): domain Bacteria; kingdom Bacillati; phylum Actinomycetota; class Actinomycetes; order Kitasatosporales; family Streptomycetaceae; genus Streptomyces; species Streptomyces sp. NPDC002144. Next base: position 97 of record NZ_JBSFDB010000011.1, on the reverse strand, counting down.
ATGGCTAGTGCTCTGACCGCATAGGTTCGCCGGGTCGTTCAGGCTGCGGTGGCGAGGGGGCGTCCGCCCCAGCGGATGCCCTTCTCGCTGCGGATGC